>JBLRXB010000133.1:0-6058 GCA_047920915.1 Kiritimatiellia bacterium | reverse complement strand
CTTGCGATTGAAACTGAAACGCCCCACGTCATAACCGCGCACACGGGCCGAAGGCGTTGCCGCAAACAGCTTGCGAATCGGATCAAAAGCCCCCGTATACGTGACCGGATTACTACGCGGCGACCGGCCAATCGGAGACTGATCTATCTCGATCATCTTGTTCAAGTGTTCCAGTCCCGTAATCGAAGCATGCTTCCCCGGCGGCATAGCGGATCCGGGTTGCAGGCGGCGTGCCAGCGCACAACTGATCACATCGTGTACCAGCGAACTCTTGCCGCTACCCGAAACCCCCGAAACACAAACCATCCGCCCCAAGGGAAACGCCACATCGATCTGCTTTAAATTATGGACCGCAGCCCCCTTCACCTCCAACCAGGGATCGTCCGGCGAAAGCCGGACATGCGCCGGACAACGGGGCTCTTCCCCGCGTATATATCGGGCCGTAATACTCGTATCGCTACGCCGCAATGCATCGACCGTGCCGCTAAACATGACCGTGCCGCCACCTGGACCCGCTCCCGGCCCTAGATCAAGCACATAATCCGCGGCCTGAATCATGGTCTCATCGTGCTCCACCACCACAACGGTGTTGCCGCCATCACGCAACTGCTGCAGGATCCGGATCAAACGCGCATTATCCGCATCGTGCAAACCAATTGTCGGCTCGTCCAACACATACAAAACACCCGTCAATCCCGCGCCGAGCTGGCTGGCCAACCGCAAGCGTTGCGCTTCACCGCCCGACAACGTGCTGCTTTGTCGATCCAACGTAAGATACCCCAGTCCCGCCTCCTGTAAAAAGTGTACCCGATGACGAATCTCTCGCACCAACTCACCGGCAATCTCGGCCTCCTGCCCCTGCAATACCAACGCATCGAGCAAACCCAGCACCTCCTCCACCGGCCGGGCAAGCAGCTCAACCAGCGTGATCCCATGAAAACGACAAGCGGCACTTTCCGGGCGTAGACGCCCCCCCCCGCATGCCGGACATGTATGCCGCGTCATGAAACGGCGCAAATTCGTGCGTACGGCTTCACTCTCCGTTTCACGATAGCGCCGCTGCAAATTCGGAATCACCCCCTCGAAACGGGCCGTTCGAATCCGTCCTCCCGTGCGCCGAGGCCCCGTGAAGCGCATTTCGATGGTATCACTGCCCTCCATCAGCACAGCGCGCACATGCGGGTCCAAAGCGCGCACCGGCGTGCCTGGTGCAATCGCGAAATGCGTCATGAAGGATTTGAGCATCCGGCGATAATACGAGACCAGCGCCCGTCCCCCTATGCGCCAGGCCGGTATCGCACCCTTATCAAGCGCAACGCTCACATCCGGGATCAGCAAATCGGCGTCAAAGACCTGCTCCGTTCCCAAACCATCGCATGTCGGACAAGCCCCATGTGGACTATTGAACGAAAAATCTCGCGGGGTCAAAACACGAAAGCGAATATCGCAGCTCTCGCAGACCAGATCTTCCGAAAAGACCGACTCCTGCCAGGCGTCCTTGCCCGGCTCCTGCCGGCGTACACACAAGCGACCATTGCCCTCGCGCATGGCCAATTCCACCGAGTCCGTCAAACGCGTGCGCATATCGTCATCCCGCAACACCAGACGATCCACAACCAGCGCATACGAATCCGGCACCGCCTGCTTCTCGGCCTGCTCCAACTCCAGCAAGACGCCATCAACCCACAACCGCAAATATCCCCGCTTGCGGATATCCGCCAGGCTGCGCTTCCACATGGCCGCATTCGTCACATCCGGCTGCGGACTCAACAAGACACATTTCGTGCCAGCGGCGCATCCTAACAGGCGCTCCACAACCTCTTCTGCTGGATAGCGCCGTAATACAACCCCGCAGCCCGGACAATGCGCAATCCCTGCATTGGCATACAACAGCCGCAAAAAATCATGAATCTCGGTTGTGGTCGCAACTGTCGAGCGGGGATTTGCACCACCATGCCGCTGCTCGATTGCGATTGCGGGAGAGAGCCCGTCAATCCGATCCACCACTGGCTTTTGCAACTGATCGAGAAACTGGCGGGCATAGGCCGATAAACTTTCCACATAGCGGCGCTGCCCCTCGGCAAAGAGCGTATCAAATGCCAGCGTGGATTTTCCCGAGCCACTTACGCCGGTAACGACCGTAAGCTGGTTGCGGGGAATATCCACGTCAATCGAGCGCAGATTATGACCGGCAGCACCACGTACGCGAATACAGTCTGACATCGCGCCCTCCCCTCCCGCAATCATATCGTTAGCCAACCAATACGAGTTGATACCGCTTGCGCCCCGAACGCAACACCACCAGTCGCCCGTCTATCAAGACATCCGGCGACACAACCGCATCCACATCCTGCACCCTGCAATTATTTACATAGCAGCCGCCACTCTCAACCAGCCGCCGTGCCTCGCTGCGACTCTTGCAAAGCCCCGCCGCAGCCGCGACCACCACAAGCGGCTGTCCCGCCACCGCATCTCGCGGCAGCGTACACGACGGCACCTGGGCAAATACCTCCAGCAGCGCATCGGCATCCAAACCATCCATCGCCTCCCCGAAAAGTACCGCCGCCGAGCGCTGGGCGCGTTTCAACCCTTCTTCCCCATGCACACGCCTGGTAATCTCCTCCGCCAACCGCTTCTGCGCTGCACGACCCTCGGGGGCAGTTTCCACCTCTCTGGCATAATTTTCGATCTCATCCAACGACAACAACGTAAAAACCTTCATCAAACGAATCACATCCGCATCATCCACCCGCAGGAAAAACTGGTAAAAATCATAAACCGCCGTTTTGGCTGCGCTTAAATAGACGGCATTCCCGGCGCTCTTACCGAACTTCTGCCCCGTTCGGTCACACACCAGCGGAATGGTCACACCAAAGACTTCCTGCCCGCGCAGTTTCCGCACCAAGTCTGTTCCCGCCGTGATATTGCCCCACTGGTCGCTGCCACCCAATTGCACACAACAGCCCCTATCATCATATAAATGCAAGAAATCGTAGGCCTGTAAAAGCTGGTAACTGAACTCGGTAAAGCTCATTCCGCTCTCGCTATCAAGCCGCGTCCGCACACTATCCTTGCCCAGCATCGTGCCCATACGAAAATGACGCCCCACATCACGCAAGAAATCAATGAACGGATACTGCCGGAACCAATCGTAATTGTTCACAATGACCGCCGGAGCCGTCGGATGGTCAAAATCCAGAAAACGCTCCAGATTCTCACGAATCCCCGCCAGATTCTGCAATACCGTTGCTTCATCCAGCAGCGGACGCTCCGCCGTCTTGCCGGAGGGGTCTCCGATCATACCGGTGGCACCACCAACCAAAGCCACAACCTTATGCCCGCAACGCTGGAAATGCATCAAACCCATGATCGCAACCAGATTCCCCACCTGCAGGCTTGCCGCCGTGGGATCAAAACCGGCATAAACCGTAAGCTGCCGCTTGCCGGCCTCTTGCTCAAGCTGTGGCGATGTGGTCGCCTCCAGTAAACCCCGTTCCCGCAAAATATCGATTACATTGGACATTACATTACCTCAACCCGAATAAACAGGATCCTTGTCATTGCAACATTGCAAATGCCTGTTGAATATTGGATCTCTTCTCGAACTTCCACCAACCTGCCCTGCACCAAAAGCAAAGGGCGCTCCACTACCGGAGCGCCCCCTGCACGCACATTGCTCGTACGCTGTGCTACTCCCGGCTCTTGGCGTCGCCCGGATGCCACTCTTCCAAGCCACTGAAGGCTTCATCAAAGGCACCCGCCAAATCCACCATATCCTCACCCGGACGCAGACCGTCACTCTGTTGCAACTCTTCCCGCTGGCGCTCGAACTCATCATCGGCCATATCCTTGGCCTTGATGCTCAGTCCGATGCGACGCTCGCTCTGATCGATCTTGATCACACGCGCTTCCACTTCCTGACCAACGTCAAGCGCATCGCGTACCTTCTCGATGTGCGCATCGCTGATCTGCGAGATATGCACCAAGCCATCGACGCCCTCTTCCAATTCGATAAAGGCACCAAATGTAGCAATCTTCGAGACGGTTCCCTTGACCAGACGACCGATCTGGTAACGCTCGGAAATCGTGCTCCACGGATCGGCCGAAGCCTGCTTCAAGCCGAGGCTGATCCGCTTGTTATCCGAGTCCACCTCGAGCACAATCGCATCCACAACCTGACCCTTCTCCAGCACCTCCGACGGATGATTGACCTTGCGCGTCCAGCTCATATCAGAAACGTGGATCATGCCATCAATACCATCTTCCAGCTCCACAAAGGCACCATAAGACGTGAAGTTCCGCACAGCACCCGAAATGCGAGTACCAACCGGATAACGCGCCGCAACCGTATCCCACGGATTTGCTTCCGTCTGGCGCATACCCAAGGCAATCTTCTGATCTTCCGGGCTCACGTTCAATACGACCACATCCACTTCATCCCCGATACCCAGCACATCCGAGGCACGGGCAATGCGCTTCGTCCAACTGATCTCGGAAACGTGCACCAGACCCTCGACACCCTCTTCCAATTCCACGAAGGCACCATACGGCACGAGATTGACAACCTTGCCACGCAGACGGCTGCCCACAGGGTACTTCTGGTTGATGTCGTCCCACGGATTGTCCGTCTGCTGCTTCAGACCCAGCGAAACGCGCTCGCGCTCCAGATCCACATCCAGAATCGTCACTTCGATCGGATCGCCAACCTTGACCATCTCCGAAGGATGCTTGATCCGCCCCCAGCTCATATCCGTGATATGCAACAAGCCGTCCAGACCGTCCAGATCCACGAACACACCAAAGTCCGTGATATTCTTTACATGACCCTGACGGACCTGACCCTTTTCGATCGTTGCCAGCAATTCACGTTTCTTAACCTTCAAGCGCTGCTCGATCAGATCACGACGCGAAAGAATAATGTTGCGACGATCCTCATTGATCTTGATAACCTTGAACTCAAACTCCTGATCCACCAAGGCATCCACATTGTGAACCGGGGAAACATCAATCTGCGAACCAGGCAGGAACGCCTCCACACCATTCACATCCACCAGCATGCCACCCTTGACACGCGCCTTGACAATACCCGTAACCGTGCTGCCCTCTTCACAGGACTTGATCACACGTTCCCACTGGATCTTCTGCTCTGCCTTCTCCTTGCTCAGACTGACCATCCCGTCATCGTCTTCCATCTGATCCAGCAAAACTTCGTACTCGTCACCGACTTTAACCGACGCGAGATCCGCAAATTCATCCCCGTCAATCACACCTTCCGACTTGTACCCGATATCCATCAGGACTTCGTCGTCGTGGATTGCAAGCACCTTGCCAGGCACAATTGACCCCTCACTGAAACTCCGCAGGGTCTCTGCATACTTCTTCGACATGCTTGCGCGCTCTTCATCCGAAATCTCCGGCAGCGCAAAATCCACATGAATCTTCTTTTGAACCATCAATGCCATACTGTTTACTACTACTTGTTAACGTTAACCGGCACAGCCTTTAAGGAAACATGCCCCTCGACACTTTCCGGCTGCGACAACATAGAACCGTGAAATGTATGCTTAACACCCCGCCCCTGCAAGCCTTTTTATCGACCAAACAGCCATAATTGCTTGACGCCTGAAACCAATGTGCTATTTTCCAAAAGCATTCTGGATCAAGGCGGGATAGCTCAGTTGGTAGAGCGGAGGACTCATAAGCCTTAGGTCACCGGTTCAAGTCCGGTTCCCGCCACCATCCTTCGCCCTGAGGGCTACGCATGGCACAACCATCGAGCCTAAGCAACATCCAGTCCCACCATTCCGTGTTCACACGGGCCGCCCCTACCGCCCCCCGGAACATTATTCCACCGCAACAAAATGCTGCGCAAGCAACACGCTGCGTTGCTGTAGCCACGCCGATACCAGCACAAAAAAGGGCGCTCCGGTCTACCGGAACGCCCTCTGTAAGACAAGTAAGGCGCTTATTCGACAACATTATCGATAATGTTGTCAGCATCACCACCATCTGTCGCAACAGCAGTCAAACCATATGCGCCGCTTGTATTGCCAGACAG
>JBLRXB010000132.1:0-6059 GCA_047920915.1 Kiritimatiellia bacterium | reverse complement strand
GACGGAGCTCATCCCTCCAGTGATTTTTTGTATGCGGTAGAAAATCTGGAAAAGCTGGGACGTTACTGGTTAGTCTACTCTGTCTGGCGGGTTGTTTGGGCGTTGCCGCGCAACCAACCTCATTCCAGGATGGACTGGTCTTGTCCACTCTTGAAGCGAACGCTTGCCTTCAGGCCCTCACCAAACTACATTGTCCCTCGCAACGGGGAGGAACGTTTTCCGCGGTCCGTCACCACCAACAAGAATGCCATAACAAGCTCTAACTATGCGAAACTCCCTACACAATCCCAAGCTCGACTTCCTTCAATACGGCATCCGTGAAATCGTTCTCATTGCCGATCAAATCAAGAAAAGAGACCCGGCCTTTGCGATGATTCCCGAGAATATCGGCGATCCGATCATCAAGGGTTGGACAACGCCGCAGTATGTAAAAGACCTGCTATGTGATGCTGCCCAACATAAAGATATTGTCTGGGGCTATGTCCACTCCCGCGGGTTGGAAGCTGCGCGTGAATGGGTGGCGCAAGACGCGAACCGCTGCTATCCGAAAGCCAATCTTGGTTTGGATGATGTCGTTTTTGCAAATGGCCTTGGTGCCGCAATCGGACTTACCTATGTCGCTCTTCCTGATGGTGCGCGGGTCATCCAGCCCTCTCCGTCGTACCCGACGCATGCTTCTCTGGAGGCATTTGCATCCGGCAAAGAGAGTATTTCCTACAACTGCGATCCGCATCATGCGTGGCAAATTGATCTCGAGCATCTGGAATCACAGATCCAAAAACATCCTGACATTACGGGAATACTCGTAGTCAATCCCAACAACCCGACCGGTGCCGTGTATTCGAAAGAAACGCTGGAGCGAATCGTGGAGCTCGCGTTGAAGTACAACCTGTTTATCCTTGCGGACGAGATCTACTACCGCCTCGTGTATAATGGCAAGGTTCACCATCACATGAGTGCCGTTGTCGACGGCAGGGTTCCGCTGATCGTCATGCGGGGCATATCCAAAGACATCCCCTGGCCCGGTTCCCGCTGCGGGTGGATCGAGTTCCACAATGCGAAGCTGAATTCGGACTTCGCGTACTTCGCGGAAGGCGTGAAGAAGCGCATGCTCCTCGAGGTAGGTGCCACGGCTATGCCCCAACACCTCGTGCCCTATCTCTATGAACATCCAGAGTTTCAGTCGCATCTGGACGCGACCAACAGGAAGCTCGAGGAAAACAGCAGCGCAATAGCCGGCATCCTCAACAGCATACCGGGCGTTACATGTAATCCCGCGAACGGTGCATTTTACATCACCTCGATTTTCGAACCGGGCGTGTTGCATGATCGGCAAACACTCCCCATCGAAAATTCGGACGTACGCACCTTCATCGAACAAGAAGTCAAAAAGCCGGGCATCGCTCCCGACAAGCGCTTTGCCTATTATCTGCTGGCGCATACAGGGATCGTGGTAACGCCTGCATCCGATTTCTTTTCGCCGCATTTCGGTTTCCGCGTGACCACGCTCGATCGAAACCCGGAGAAGCTGAACTTGACCTACGGGAAATTAAAGGCCGCTATACAGGAATATCTTGCATCCTGAAGCGGATATTGACCCCGGATCCAGGAACAGGTCTGATCGCGCCATTGAAGGCAAGCCTGATTGGCCGTTCACGGTGCAAATCGATTTGTGAGCATCACGGCAGCCGCACGCCCCCTATCAAATGGTTCGGTGCCACACTCCGCGCATTGCCAAAGTCTTACTTCCCGGCCAGCTGTGCGAGCTTGTCCTTGACGGCTGCACCCCAGATTTCATACCCGCGTGCATTCGGGTGGAGCAGATCGGGCATGATTTCCTTGGAAAGGGTTACGCCATCCGGCTCCAGTAGTTGCTGGTTGATGTCCATGAAAAAGACGCGCTCGTTATCCGCCAGATTCGCGATCAGCGCATTGACCTTGTCATTGCGGATTCTCCGGGGATCTGTATCCGTGGCACCGCGCGGAAAGATCGCGAGCAGCAGGATCTTGGTATCGGGAGTCTTCTCTTTCATTTTGTCTAGAATGACCTTAATTCCATCGTAGGTATCTTCCGGCGATTCCTTGTCTTCTGGTCGATGCCCCGTGTTGTTCGTGCCGATCATGAGCATGGCCACCTTGGCGTTTACAACCCCCCAGTTGACATTATCGATCACCCAGATCGTGTTTTCGGTGCGATCCCCGCTTGTGGCGACATTCAAAACGGTCTGGTCGCCGAAAAATTGTTCAAAGGCTTTGCGTCCTCTCCCTTCCCAAGCATGTGTGATCGAGTCGCCCATGAAAACGTACGTGTACGAATTGCTCTGGGAAGCATCAAAGCGCTGCTGGATGCGCGGATTGAGCTTGGGTAGAGGGGTCGTGGAAAGCTGGTTTGCGTTCACAACGCTTGTAACCAAAGCAAGAGCCAATAGGGCGGGATAGCAACGTCTCATGAGAAGCCTCCTTGTTTAAACGGTGGGACTCAAACTTACGGCAGTCCTTGTGTCCAAAGCAATCGCTATTTCAGACTTCAAGAATGGCCGGGATGTCGAGTGTTGACTTGACTTGTATATCCCTTAAATATACGATCGCAGCATGTTAACTGACTATCCGGAATTTGAAGGATTTGATTGGGATGACGGCAACCGGGACAAGAATCTGAAGCATGCTGTTCGCAGTTTGGAATGCGAGCAGGTGTTTTTCAATGAACCGCTGATCATTCTGGATGATCCGAAACACTCGGTGGCGGAGAAGCGTTTTGCCGCATTTGGCCAGACAGACGCTGCCCGGAGATTGGTCATCATATACACGCTGCGCCGGAAGCGATTGAGAGTCATATCAGCAAGAGACATGAACAGGAGGGAGCGCGCCTTTTATGAAAACACCTAAGGTCAAAGTGCATAAAGATGAAGATGCCGAACGGGCATTCTGGGCGACCCACTCGCCGCTGGACTATTTCGATACATCCCGCCCTCGAAAAGCCACATTTTCTAATCTAAAGCCCTCGCTCAAGTCCATTTCCATTCGCTTACCGGAGGACATGGTCGATGAGCTAAAGGTGTTGGCCAACAAGCGCGATGTGCCCTACCAGAGTCTTGCGAAACTTTATCTGTCGTGGGGAATCCAATCAGAACGAAAAGCGATGCGAACCACACCAAGGGCGAAAAAAACGGTCACGAGCGTCCTTTAGAAGAAATTTATCATGTAAACATCACAAGGGACTGAGATGAAGCAGCCAAATATCGTTTTCTTTTTCACGGATGATCAGCGGTTCGACACGATTCGGGCGTTGGGAAACACGGCGATCCATACGCCGAATATCGACAAGCTGGTGGCGCGCGGCACGACCTTCACGCAGGCGCATATTCCCGGTGGTACCAACGGTGCGGTGTGTATGCCGAGCCGCGCCATGCTGCATTCCGGCAGAAGCCTTTTTCATCTGGATCGGGAGGGACAGCAGATCCCGCAAGACCACACGACACTTGGTCAGGCATTGCGCGAGAATGGATACCGCACATTCGGTACGGGCAAGTGGCATAATGGGAAAGAAGCATTCAACCGTAGTTTTTCGGATGGCGCCGAGATCTTCTTTGGTGGTATGGCGGACCACTGGAATGTACCTGCGCATAACTATGATCCCGCCTGCGCCTATAACGCGCACCACCCCTATTGCGTGGATGCCATGCGCAGTAAAGAGGTGAAGTACCGTCATGCCGACCACATCACGCCGGGTCTTCACTCCAGCGAGATGGTCTGCAATGCCGGCATTGATTTCATCAATTGCCAGGATGGCTCGCAGCCTTTTTTTGCCTATATTGCATTTCTGGCCCCGCATGATCCACGGGTGATGCCCGAGAAATTCCGTCAGATGTACGATCCAAAGGATATCGAGTTACCGCCGAATTTTGCGGGTGGACATCCGTTTGATACGGGTGCCTTGCGGATTCGCGATGAAGAGCTGGCGGCCTTCCCGCGCACGCCGGAAGAAACCAAAGAGCATATCGCGGAGTATTATGCGATGATCAGCCATCTGGATGATGAGCTGGGTCGGGTGATTACCGCGCTGGAGGACAAGGGATTGCTGAACGATACCCTTATCGTGTTTGCCGGTGATAATGGTCTAGCGGTCGGACAGCATGGTCTCTTAGGCAAGCAGTGCTGCTATGAGCATAGCGTACGCGTACCGCTCATCTTTGCCGGGCCCGGTGTCCCTGAAGGTCAGAAGACCGGTGCATACGCCTATTTGTTCGATATCTTTCCGACGCTCTGCGGTTTGGTGGATATTCCGGTTCCCGCGAGCGTTGAAGGCAAAGATCTGAACTCCTGTATGCGAAGCGGAGACGAGAAGAACCGCGACACGCTCTATTTTGCCTATGCCGAATTTCAGCGTGCAGTCAAAGATCAGCAATACAAGTTGATCGAATATGCCGTTGCGGGCAGGGAGCGGCAGACGCAGCTCTTTGATTTTGTCAATGACCCGTGGGAGATGAACAATCTTGCGGGCAATCCCGATTATGCTGGCAAGCTCGCCGAACTTCGCGCTGAGCTGCTTCGGCTGCGCGATGCTTGGGACGACACGAAACACCCCATGGGAGAAACGTTCTGGCGCTTATACTGACACTTTTCCTGCAGACGGTTTCTCGTTTTCCATAATCGAGATCAGAGCTAGTAATCCGCCCCAGTGATAGAATGGATCGCTGTTATCCTTTTCCGATCCGCAACCGGTACCAGTGTCGCCATTATAATTCTCGTGGACGTGACCAAATGCCCGCCATTCCTGCAGCAAAAGTGCTTCGGATTTTTCGACCAATGCCTTGCGCGCCTCGGGCAGGTCGTAGTTGCGTAGTCCGAGATATACGAGAAAGTTCTGCGGAGCCCAGATGCGGCCACGCCAGTAGTTTTGTTCGGGGTACATGGGATCGTTGCGCGCAATGGACGGCAGGATCCAGTCGCCCCAGAATTCATCCGGGTTGAAGAAGTGCTCATGGATCATGCGCTCCGCTTGTTCCTGCGTGGCAGCTTTGGCGAGCAGCGGATAGAAGTGAGTGGGCGAGAGACGATGTTCAAAGGCGCCATTGTCCATGCGCTTGTTGAGAAAGAGTCCGGTTTCCGCGCACCACAGCGTTTGCAAGCTCCGGGTGTATTTCGCAGCGCGTTCGTTTAGCTCTGCAACGACATCGCTGCGCCCAATGCGCGGTGCCAGCTCAGCCAATGCCTGGCAGTCGGCAATGTAAAAAGACATGAGCCCGACATCGGCTAGTGCCATCAGGTTGCGCTCCTTGTCGTACGCGACATCCTTGTACATGGGTGAATTGTCTAGTCCTGACTCGAGCATGGAGGCAAACTTGGTATTACAGACAACGGTTTCCAGAATGTGTCCGACATTTGGTTCGTAGGGATTCGAACCCCAGCATAGATATCCATCCCAATCCCTGTTCTGGCTCCACCAGCGATTCCAGCCAAGCAGCGTGTCGAAGAGCGCTTCGGCCAGAACGGTTTCATCGAACATATCGCAAAGGGCTTTGACTGTCAGGGCACCGACGGGCGGCTGTGAGCGGTCTTCGGTCTTGAGGCCGTTGGCGCGGGTCATGCAGGGAATGAAACCCCGCTCGGTTACCATCTCGGTGATGGCGATGGCATTGGCATAAGCCAGCTCCTTGTTTTCGCATCCGGCCATCCAGGCGGCGAAATAGGTATCCCAGTCAAACATCACCCAGCCGCCGTTGTCGCAGCTCCATACACGACTCACGGGAGAAATCACGCGCTGCATAAACGGATCGTAGATGGTATCCCATGCCAGGCAGATCTGCATGGCGTCATATAAGTCCCGCATCTTTGCGTCCTTGTGCTTGCGACTGGCCAGCCATGCAGTTTGGGCGTCAGCGACGATTGTTTCTGTTTGCGGGAGTAGCTCTTTATTGGTGGCGATGCAAATGATTCCATGAAGCGGAACCATAAGGTATGGTCCGAGAATCTCGGTCACGGGTTCCTCGCGCAGTGTGCCCGAGGTTACCACAGACAGGGCGGAACTGGTGTTCTTTATGATCAAGGACTCGCCATCG
>JBLRXB010000131.1:0-6069 GCA_047920915.1 Kiritimatiellia bacterium | reverse complement strand
ACAACGGGGACTTTACGGTAGTCGCCCGAAAAGGGTGTTGTGCTGAGGAGAGATAGGATGAGTAAGACATTGCGTGTTAGTATGAAGGGCGTTATCTGCGGGGTTGCCGTGTTCGCGTTGCTTGCACAGGCTGAAGTTGTTGATTTCAGTCATTTGTTTGATGATCTGGATGCCGAACAGGAAGAGCGTAGTGGACAATCCGCCGTGCAGCAACAGGCGACGCCAGCCCCGGTTGTGGTAGACACGGTTCTCGTATCCCGGTTAGCAGAATTGGAGCAATTGGTGGCGGTGCGTGATCGGCAGATTCAAGAGCTGAAGCAAGCGTTGGAGGAGATGACAAGCGAGTTTGGCCTGCGCATTGCGGCAATGCGTTCGCAGCGTGGGGACGACGCTTCTCTGGAAGTTGCGGAGCTACGCATCGCGCTTAAGGACGCCGAGGCGGAATTGGCCCTGCGAACAGAGGCATTGGCTGATGTGCGTGCGATTCATGCGGCAGACTTGGAGGGGTTGCGGAAAGAGCTGTTGGCGCAAGTCGATACGAGGCGTGAGGACACAGCGGGCATGGAAGCGGAGTTTATGGCATTGCGCGCGGAGAAAGAGTCGGATCTGGAAGCATTGCGCAAAGAGCTCGCAACCCAGGAGACGGCACGGCTCGCGGCTTTGGCGGAGCAGGAGCAGGCGCTCGTATCGCGGCATGCAGCCGCAGTCGCGAGCTTGGAGGCAGAGCATCAGAACACGGTGAGGGCGTTGCAGCAGGAATTATTGGCCGTACGGACGGCGAAAGATTCTGATTTGGAAGGATTGCGTAACGACCTTGCAGCCCAGGAAAATGCGCAGCACCGGGCTATGGCAGAGCAGGAGCAGGAGCTGGTGTCGCGGCATGCTGCTATTGTGGCAGACTTAGCGTTTGAACATAAGAATGCATTGACGGCCTTGCAGCAGGAATTTACGTCTTTTCGGGCGGATACGAAGCGTGAACGTGAAGAGGCGGGTAAACTTCGTAATGAAATCACGCGCTTAGAGGCCGCTTTGCGGGTTGCGCTAACCGCGAATGAGCGTGAGCGATTCCTGTTGGCGTATAACAGTGGCTCCTTGTTTCTGGCAGCGGGGCGGTATGATCGTGCGGAACAGGAATTTTTAAAGGCATTGGCAATACGGGAAGATGATGCCGCATTGCAATACAACATGGGGGTTTTATATGATTCCCATCTGCGCCAGCCCGCGAAAGCCCGGCGGCATTATGAGCGCTTTCTGGAGTTGGCCCCAAATGACAGGGATGCACCGCTTGTTATCCAGTGGTTGCGGGAACTCCGCTAAAGGTGGGGTTGTGTATGGAGAAGACGATTGATAGCCATATTGCGTTTGCGGGTCGGGCACTGACGCTGGAAGTGCTTTCGATTGATATGGGCGAAGGGCGCAAGAGTGTGCGCGAAATCATACGCCACCCCGGGGCGGTGGTTGTGCTGGCGCAGCGTCCGGATGATAGCTTTATCTTTGTGCGCCAATACCGCAAAGCCATTGAATGCCTATTGTTGGAGACGGTTGCCGGTACCTTGGAACCCGATGAGGACCCCGCAGCTTGTGCGGCTCGGGAGCTGCAGGAAGAAAGCGGGTATATTGCCGAATGCCTGACGGCACTCGGTACCATTGTTCCGGCACCGGGCTATTCGTCCGAAAAACTGTTTTTGTTTCATGCCCGCACGGGCATGCGCCCTGGTGCCATATGTCCGGATGAGGATGAACGGATCGCGGTGGTGCACATGACCCGGCAGGAAGTGGATGCTGCGATTGATCGGGGAGAATTGTATGATGCCAAAACGCTTGCTGCTTGGTTGCTGTTCACGCGGCATCCGGCGTGAACCGCGCGCGATCGTTCTTGTTTTGCTGCTGGCCACGGCGGGTCCCGGCAGAGGGGATTGGGAGATTGACTGGGACTTGATCTTGCAAGCGGGTACCGCGGTTGTGCAAGAAGTGCACGATGGTTTTGATGGCAGGCATTTGCGTGCACTGCTTTCCGCCTCCGAAATTGATTGGACACTGACGGGGAAGTACTTTGACGATGCGCTCCGCGGGCTGGACTGGGATCGACTTGCGCTGCTGCATCCGTTTGCCGCGGAGCTGCTGGGGATCTTGGAGCGGCATCCGGAAGATGCAGCCGCAGCCGACTGGTTGCGGCAACGGATTGATTATCTGGCAATGGCGGAAAGTGTTGTTGCTGCCAGTCGCAGGCCTGTTGCCCCGCCGGAAACGGGTCCGTCCTTGCCTTCTGCACCGCCGCGTACCATACCGACTTCGGTCCAGAAGGTCGTGATTCCGAAGCCTGATTGGGATGCCGATACAGCGGCGTGGTTAAGGCGCGTACCCGCTCAGCCTTCGGCTTTTGCCCGGCAGGTGGTTCCGGACTTGAAGCGTATCTTTGAAGGGCAGGGCATACCATCTGTGCTGGTATGGCTGGCGGAAGTGGAGTCGTCGTTCAATCCCAAGGCGCGTAGCCCGGCGGGGGCGGTTGGATTATTCCAGTTTATGCCGGCGACGGCCGGGCGCTTCGGGCTGCAACTGCAACCCGAGGATCAGCGCATGGATCCGCAACGCAGTGCCTTGGCCGCAGCCCAGTATCTGCGCATCTTGCATGGGCGCTTTGGTGACTGGCAGCTTGCGCTCGCGGCTTACAATGCGGGGGAAGGCCGGGTTGGGCGCGTGCTGCGGCAGACAGGTGGCAGGGCATTTCTTGATATAGCCGAGAAGCTGCCGATCGAGACGCGTATGTATGTGCCGCGGATTGCGGCACTGGTAAACAAGCGTGAGCAGGCCGACATTCGATACTTGCCTGCCCCGCTCTAATGCTTTTGATTTACATGGTAGCCTGAATCCGCGGGGCAATCTCATCGATGGCGATGCGTTCCTGTTTCATGCTGTCGCGTTCACGAATCGTTACGGTGTTCTGCTCCAGCGAGTCGAAATCGACTGTGATGCAGAAGGGCGTACCAATTTCATCTTGCCGACGGTACCGGCGTCCAATGGCACCGGTTTGGTCATAGAAGCAGGGCCACTGCTGCTGCAAATTGGCAAAAATACCGCGGGCCATATCTACCAATTCCGGTTTATTTTTCAGCAAGGGAAAAACGGCTGCTTTGACAGGAGCAACGCGCGGGGCAAATTCGAGGACGGTACGGAGTTCGAATCCTTGCGGGGCTTGCTTGCCGGGTTCAGCGGGCATGACACCTGCATCGTCCTTGCCAACCCATTGTTCCTTGTAGGCATTACAGAGAATGGCGAGGGCAATTCGATCCACACCGGCTGATGGTTCGACAACATGCGGGACAAAACGCTTATTGGTCACGGGATCAATATATTCCATGGATTTTCCACTGAACTCGGCATGACGACTCAGATCGAAGTTGCCCCGGGCGGCAATACCCTCAAGTTCCTGGACACCGAAGGGGAAATCGTAGGCGATATCCACGCATGCTGAAGCATAATGGGCCAGTTTTTCTTTTGGGTGCACGTCCTGGTGCAGCGATGAAGCGGGTAAGCCGACGGATTCGTACCATGCGAGACGTTGCTTGATCCAGTAATCATGCCAGTGGGCATCGGTTCCGGGTTCCACGAAAAACTCGAGTTCCATTTGTTCGAATTCGCGGGAGCGGAAGGTGTAATTGCGCGGGTTGATCTCATTCCGGAAGGCTTTGCCGATCTGGGCAATGCCAAAGGGTACCCGCTGGCGCGAAGTGGCGAGCACATTGTTGAACTGGGCAAAAATGCCTTGCGCGGTTTCGGGGCGCAGGTACGCGACGGCCGAATCATCTTCCACCGGTCCGACGAATGTCTTGAACATGAGATCAAAGGCACGTGGTTCCGTCAGATCCTTAGACTTGCATGCCGGGCAAATAATTCCATCTGGAAGGCGGAAGGTCTTGCCCTCTTGCATCAAATCGGAACCCTGTTCCTCGCACAAATTATCGGCTTTGTAGCGTTTCTTGCAGGATTTGCAATCGACCATGGGGTCAGAGAATCCACCAATGTGTCCGGATGCCTCCCATACGCGTGGATGCATAATGATGGCGGAATCCAGACCAACAATATTCTCGTTGACCTGTACGATATCATGCCACCAGGCATCTTTGATATTCTTCTTGAGTTGGGAACCAAGCGGGCCGTAGTCCCAGAATCCATTGATGCCGCCGTAGATATCAGATGTTTGAAAGATAAATCCCCGCCTTTTACAAAGCGAAGTGAGTGATTCCATGATACGCGCCGATTCTTTTGGTTCTGCCATGCCAGTCTTCCTTGTGTCCTGCTGTTTACGATGGGAGCAAGCTAGGGAGCGCAGGCAAAAGTGTCAATCTCGAAAGCGCGCGCGCCGACAAAAGGGAGTACGGAGAGAAGTTGTCTAGGGGAGGGCGGCGATGCGGTCTTCGATTTCGCGGAGTTTGGCGTCGGGCGTGTTGCTGCGCATACGTGGCAATTGGTGCTCAGGCAAAGTAATCGGGTCGTTTCCGCGGAAGAGAAGAATCCTTTGTCCCCGCGTTTCGATCATATTGATGCGGGCTTTTGCTGCCAGGCAACGTATGCGGGCAATATGCAAGACCCGCAATACGGATTCGGGCAAGGGACCGAAACGATCCAATATTTCCGTTTGCAGGTCTTGCAGTGCAGCAACATCGGTTGCTTCGGCGATTCTACGGTAAATTGCGATTCGCAGGCGTTCATCGGCAATGTAGGCCAAGGGGATGCAAGCGGGTGCCTTGGCTTTGTCCGAATCGTTTTCGTTCGAAACAATAAAATCCAGCCGTATTTCGGTCTCCATTTCAGGTACGGGCATGCCTTGCATGCGGGCAATGGCCCGTTGAAGGAGTTGGCAGTAAAGGCCGAATCCAACAGCCGAGATATGGCCACTTTGGGCTGCTCCGAGGATATTGCCGGCCCCGCGAATCTCCATATCCTTGATCGCAAGATTAAAGCCAGCGCCAAGGCCACTATGGCGGCGGATGGCCTGGATCCGTTCACGTGCAGATTTGTCGACGATGCCATGTCCCGGTAACAGGAGGTAGGCATAGCCTTTGCGATCCCCACGCCCGACGCGTCCGCGTAGCTGATAAAGATCGGCAATTCCGAATCGGTCAGCCCGATCAATCATGATGGTATTGGCTCTGGGGATGTCGACCCCGCTTTCAATGATCGTTGTGCATAGGAGCACATCAATCTGGCCCGCCACGAACCGCTGCATGACAGCCGATAATTCGTTGGCATGCATGCGTCCGTGTGCAATTTCAATCCGGACCTCTGGCACCAAACCTGAAAGTTTTTCGCGCAGTTTGCCAATGGAAATTACGCGGTTGTGTAGAAAGTATACCTGCCCGCCGCGGCTGTGCTCGTAGCGAATGGCTTTTGCGATATTTTCGTCGGTGGCGGTTGTGACAATGGTTTCGATGGGAACCCGTTCGCGCGGCGCGGTACGCAGGAGACTGAGATCGCGCGCACCGGTCATGCTCATGTAGAGCGTGCGGGGAATGGGCGTGGCACTGAGCGTGAGGACATCGACTAAGGCCCGCAGTTTTTTGAGACGCTCCTTGTGGGCAACACCAAAGCGTTGTTCCTCGTCGATAATGACAAGTCCCAGATTGGCGAAGCGGATGCCGGGCTGCACGAGTGCGTGCGTGCCGATGATAATATCAATCGCGCCATGTTGCAGGGCGGCCAGAATGCGTTTGCGTTGGGCCACGGTCTGGAAACGGCTGATGACGGCAATCCGGACATCAAAGCCGGCCATTCTTTCGGAAAACGTCTGGAAGTGTTGCTGGGCTAGGACCGTGGTCGGGACCAGCACGGCGACTTGCATGTTATCTTCCACGGCTTTGAAGGCGGCGCGCATGGCGACCTCGGTTTTGCCGTAGCCGGCATCACCGCAGATGAGGCGATCCATGGGACGGGGGACCTCCATGTCGGCTTGGACTTCTGCGATGACCTGGATCTGATCAGCCGTTTCTACAAAAGGGAAGGCTTGATCGAACTCGTGTTTGCGCGGGCTGTCCGGGGGAAAGGCGTGTCCTTCCAGTAAGTTGCGCCGGG
>JBLRXB010000130.1:0-6142 GCA_047920915.1 Kiritimatiellia bacterium | reverse complement strand
GCGGGGTCAAACGCGTTCGCATGATGCCTCGATTTTTGATGCGCATCTTATGGTTCTGGATGATCGAACATTTATTGATGAGATCATCTCCGGTGTTCGTGAGCGTAAACGTAATATCGAATTTGTGGTGCAGGAGGGGGCCGAGAAATATGCTAGTGTCCTTGCTGCTGTTAACGATGATTACTTACGGGAGCGGGTTGCTGATGTGCGTGACGTAGGCAAGCGCATTTTGCAGAACTTGACGGGGCGGCCGGTTGAAAAGCGGATTCAAATTGACAAGCCGCACTTAATCGTGGCGCACGATTTGTCACCTTCTGAGACTGCCAGTCTGGCAGGTGAGCAAATTCTGGGGTTTGCAACAGACTTGGGTAGTCCGACATCTCACACTGCGGTGATGGCGCGTGCCTTGTCGATTCCCGCCGTTGTTGGTTTACGTAATATCAGCACGCTCGTTACTGCCGAAGATCATATTTTGATTGATGGTAACAAGGGTGTTTTGATTATCAATCCCAGCTCGGAACAATTGCAAATGTATGGTGAGTTGGCGGAAGCGCGTAAATCCATTGAAGTGGAATTACAGCGTCTGCAGAAGGAGCCTGCCATCACACGAGATGGCCGTTGTATTGTTCTGTCGGCGAATATCGAGAGTGAGAGTGAAATAGCGGCGGTTCAGCAGAGCGGGGCTCAGGGGGTTGGATTGCTGCGATCCGAATTTATGCATTTGATGCAAAATCGCATGTTGGATGAGGAGGAACAGACTGTTATTTACCGGCAGATGGCGGAAGCGCTTTCGCCCGAACCACTCATTATTCGGACGTTGGATATCGGTGGTGACAAGTGTTTTTTTGGTGTACAACCTTTTCAGGAGGAGAATCCTTTTCTTGGTCTGCGCTCGATACGTCTGTGTTTGAAATATCCCGACTATTTTCGTCAGCAGCTGCGGGCAATATTGCGCGCGAGTGTTGTTGGCAATGTGCGAATCATGTATCCCATGATCAGTGGCCTGCCTGAGCTTGAACAAGCGGATGCTTGTCTGGCTGATGTCAAGCAGGAGCTTGATAAAGAACAGATCCCTTATGACGCTCAGATCCAGCGCGGCATAATGATTGAAGTGCCATCGGCCGCGTTGATCGCCGACCGGTTGGCTCCGAAAGTCGATTTTTTCAGCATCGGAACCAATGATCTGATCCAATACACAATTGCGGTAGATCGACGCAATGAGAGGGTCGCTTATTTGTATGAGCCAACACATCCAGCGGTGTTGCAGCTCATTCGTATGACTGTTGAGGCGGCGCATCAACACGGTATCTGGGCTGGGGTTTGCGGACAGATGGCGGCGGATCCGCTCATGACGCCGCTGTTGTTGGGGCTGGGTGTGGATGAGCTGAGTGTCAGTCCGGGGGCTGTGCCCCTGATCAAAGATGCTGTGCGTGCTTTATCGCACGCCGATACACAAGCTCTCGCCAGCAACGCGCTGGCTGGTGGAAATGTTGCTGAAATACGGGCCAGTAGCCGTATGTTAATTGAAGCCGCTGCACCGGAGCTGACCGACTGGCTTTCTTGAGCGCATTCGCTTGCCGAAGTCGCTCCTGTATTTTGAGTAAAGAATCTTTGCCTTTTTGTGTGCGTCTGTGCTATGGTTGCGGTTCTATTTTCATAAACGTTATGTGTTGCGTGTAAGTTATGCATGTATACTGCGAAACATCGACATTGCGTTTCTGGATGTAGGCATACCATGGCAAGTTGTTAACAGCGATAGGGTACATGCGCAGCGTAAGGAAAATCATGAAAGATCACTACATATTTACATCAGAGTCAGTCACAGAGGGTCATCCGGACAAGGTTTCGGATGGTATTTCCGATGCTATTTTGGATGCCCATTTGAAAGGTGACCCATCGTCGCGTGTAGCCTGTGAGACCTTGGTCTCTACTGGTTTGGTTGTGGTTGCGGGAGAAATTACCAGTAAAGCAACCGTTCCGTATGCCGATATCGTGCGCGATAAAATTCGTCGGATTGGTTACTCTGATCCGATGGCTGGTTTTGATGCTGATTCCTGCGCCGTGATGATCACACTGGATCGCCAGTCTCCCGATATTTCACAGGGGGTTACGGCCGGGAAGGGTCGTTTCAAGGATCAAGGCGCGGGTGATCAGGGGATGATGTTTGGCTATGCCTGTGATGAGACGCCTGAGCTGATGCCGTTGCCGATTATGGCTGCCCACGGTCTCTCGCGTGCTCTCAGTGAAGCGCGTCGCAGCGGTAAACTGCCCTTTCTGCGGCCGGATGGAAAATCCCAGGTTTCGGTTGAATATCGGGATGGTCGTCCGGTTCGTATCGACACGGTAGTTGTGTCGTCTCAGCATTCGCCTGAAGTCAAGCAGAAGGCGCTGCAGGAGGGTATTATCGAGGAAGTGATCCGCACGACATTGCCGGAAGATATGCTTGTCAAGACGAAGTACTTGATCAATCCAACCGGTCGTTTTGTGGTGGGGGGACCGCAAGGGGACTGCGGTTTGACGGGGCGCAAAATCATTGTTGATACCTATGGTGGCATGGGACGTCATGGTGGCGGTGCCTTTTCGGGAAAAGATCCTTCCAAAGTCGATCGCAGTGCGGCCTATATGGCGCGTTACGTTGCCAAGAATCTTGTGGCAGCAAAACTGGCCAAGCGATGTGAAGTACAGTTGGCCTATGCCATCGGTTTTGCCGCCCCGGTTTCTGTATTCGTCAATACGTTTGGTACAGGCACAAAGGCCGATGAAGTGATTGCCAAGGCCGTACGGAAAGTCTTCGGCCTCAAGCCAGCGGAGATTATTCGCGATTTGAATCTGTTACGTCCGATTTATGAGGCTACTTCTGCTTATGGCCATTTTGGCCGGCCGACGAGCCACAAGACCTTTACGTGGGAACAAAAGGACAGGGTGGATGCGTTGAAGGATGCGTTAGCCTAGTTTAAACGCTTCTTTTTGAAGCAGGTATATACGGTAAGCGAGGAGATACAATGGCGTTGAAGAAGACGGGCAAGCGAAGCGCGAAGTTGAGTGATTATGTGATTGCTGATATCAAATTGGCGGATTTTGGTCGTCGTGAGATCGGCTTGGCAGAAGAGGAGATGCCGGGGTTGATGGCGATTCGGGAAGAGTACCGTAAGGCACAGCCCCTGAAGGGGATGCGTTTGACGGGCTCCCTGCACATGACGGTACAGACGGCTGTGCTGATCGAAACGCTACATGCCTTGGGGGCAGAGATTCGTTGGGCAAGTTGCAACATTTATTCGACCCAGGATCATGCCGCTGCCGCGATAGCCGCCACGGGTATTCCGGTATATGCCGTAAAAGGTGAAAGTTTGGAAGATTATTGGGCGTATACGGATAGCATTCTGGATTTTGGCCAAGGTAAAGGCCCGACAACAATCGTCGACGATGGTGGCGATGCGACCTTGTTTATACATCTGGGTTACAAGGCGGAGGAAGATCCCACTGTTTTGGACCGGAAGCCTGATAATGCCGAGGAAGCCATTTTGCTGAAGCAGTTGAAAAAGTCTTTACAACGTGATCCGCAGCGGTTTCATCGGATTGTTCCACAGATCATTGGCGTGTCAGAGGAAACCACAACTGGTGTTCATCGTTTGTACCAGATGGCCGCTCGAGGTGAGTTGCTATTCCCTGCCTACAACGTCAATGATGCGGTAACTAAGTCGAAATTTGATAATTTGTATGGGTGTCGGCACTCCCTTATCGATGGTATCTGTCGTGCGACGGATGTGATGATTTCAGGCAAGGTTGCTGTTGTCGCCGGATATGGTGATGTTGGCAAGGGATGTTGCCAATCGCTCCGTGGTCAAGGCGCGCGGGTCATTGTCACGGAAATTGATCCGATTTGTGCGTTGCAAGCGGCGATGGAAGGGTATGAGGTCATGCCCATGGATCAGGCCTGTGCCGAAGGTGACCTGTTTGTTACAACCACCGGTTGCTGCGACGTCATTACCATTCAGCACATGCGCAAGATGAAAGACATGGCGATCGTGTGCAATATTGGCCATTTTGATAGTGAAATCCAGATTGAGAAACTTGAGGCCTACAAGTGGACCGAGATCAAGCCGCAGGTCGATCTTGTTCATATGCCCAAGGGCAAACGTCTGATCATTTTGGCAAGGGGACGGCTTGTGAATTTGGGATGCGCAACTGGCCATCCAAGTTTTGTTATGTCCAACAGCTTTACGTGCCAGACGATGGCCCAGATTGCACTTGTGGAGCAGAAGGGACGGCTTGATAACAAGGTTTATGTGTTGCCGAAATCGCTAGATGAAAAGGTGGCGCGGCTACATCTCGGCAAGCTTGGTGTAACGCTGGATAAACTGTCGGCGCGTCAGGCAAAGTATCTGGGAATCGATCGGACTGGTCCTTACAAACCGGAAACGTATCGGTATTAGGCCGCTGATTGGTACCAATCTGCTCGTTCGTCGCTAGGGAGGCGCATCGCAGGTTGCCCCCCCCTTGGCTGTTTTTTTTCTCGCATCGAATGCAATTGATTCCTGTGTGCTCATAGTGCTATGGTTCGTGGCATCGGTGTTTTATATCGTTTCCGGAATGGTTCAACAGGAGAGGTGCAATGTTACGTTCGTATCGCGGATCTTTTTGTGTCGCGTTTTTATTCAGTAGTTTAATCGTAAGTGGTGTCTGGGGTGTTGAAGACGAAATTCCCATTGAGGCGCGCTGGTATTTCAGTCCAGGGTTAGGCATCTTGAACTTTGAGGGGGATGAAGAGCTGCAGGGCGGTGTACAGGCAACATTCCGGGTTGGGTACGAACATACCCAGTGGTGGTCGTATGAGGCTGGCTTGTTTCTTGCGCCTCATCTGCGGCAGAACTACCGGGGGGATCAGACGACGGGGCAGCGTGTTTCGCGTCTCAAAGAGTCTACGGGGGCTAGCAGTTCTTACGCGCTGGGCCTTTTTGGTGATGCCTTGTATCACTTGACGCGTTGGGAGCGCTTTGATCCGTATCTTGTTCTGGGCGTCGGAACGGTTTTCTACCAGAATAAAACGCGCAGTGATTATTTTGATCCGATGCTGCGCACGGGGCTTGGTTTCATGTATCATTTTAACGATGAATGGGCTCTACGCGCCGATGCACGGCTGTACATGACGCTCGAATACAGTGAAGCCAATGCCACGTTTGACGCCGGTGTGGCATGGCGCTGGGGCGCACAAATTCCGCCACAAGTCATCGTTTCTGATCGTTTTCTCGATCGCGATGGGGATGGCCTGTATGACTGGGAGGAGCTTGAGATTTATGGAACCGACCCCTTGAATCCGGATACAGACGGGGACGGTTTGACGGATTATGAAGAAGTTCGGATTTACGGTTCGGATCCCTTGAATCCCGATACGGATTTCGATGGTTTGAGCGATGGTGATGAGATCCTGATCTACGGTACCGATCCACTAAATCCTGATACGGATGGTGGCGGTGTCGCGGATGGGCATGAGGTCCTTGAGGATGGTACCGATCCACTGAATCCTTTGGATGATTTGCTGCTTTTCGAATTGTATATCCAATTTGATTACGACAAGGCCATATTGCGTCCTGAATATCATCGTGATTTGGATGTTGTGGCACGTGTGATGCGCCGCAGCGGAACTTCGACTGCCGTTGTGGAAGGGCATGCCGACCGGTTGCAGAAATCAAAAGCGGACTACAACCTGCATTTGTCGCAGGAGCGTGCGGAGGCCGTTGTCGCCTATCTTGTGCGTGAAGGGGGTATCGATGCGAATCGCTTGGAGGCTCGTGGGTTCGGGTTTACGCGTCCGCGGGCGCCCAACCACCCGATCGAGGGTAATCCGATGAACCGCCGTGTAGAAATCTATATTCGCGGTGATGAACAGCATGCAGAGGATCGGGTGCAGGGGCAAGTGTTGCTGGAGCAGTTACGGGCTGAAGACCTCAAATAAAGGGAAGCGGGTTTGGTTTTGCAAGGCGGGATGGATCGCTGATCTTTCCCGCCTTTTTGTTCGGGTGGAGGAACAACAGCTTTTCTTGCAAATCCGATTGTGCTACAAATTTTATTGATTTTTACGAAACGCGATTCCAGGCATGCGCTGTGGAGTGACCGGAAGAAAACAGGAGGTATAAAATGGCCG
>JBLRXB010000129.1:0-6145 GCA_047920915.1 Kiritimatiellia bacterium | reverse complement strand
TGCGACTCATGATGATGTCCTGGGTGTATCCGGACATGTAGACGACCGGTGTGTCGGGGCGTATGGCCAGAAATTGCTCTGCCATTTCGCGGCCATTCATGCCGGGCATGACGACGTCCGATAAAAGGATATCGATGGTACCATTGTGTTCGCGGCAGATTTGAATGGCCTTTTCGGCCGTATCTGCTTCGATAACACGAAAATGCAATCGTTCGAGTAAGCGTATGGTCATATTCCGGACGCTATCCTCATCCTCCACGACCAGAACGGTTTTGCCTGTTCCGTCTATCTTGGCGGCAGCGGGTGCGCTGGTTGCCGGGGCTATTTTTTTTCGTGGCTCTTTGAAGCGGGGAAAATACAGGTTAAACGTGGTGCCTCGTCCTACTTTGCTTTGGACTTCAATAAAGCCTTTATTTTGCTGCATGATGCCGAATACGGTTGACAGTCCCAGCCCGGTGCCTTCGCCAAGGTTCTTGGTGGTAAAGAAGGGGTCAAAAATCTGTTTAAGAATGGTGGGGTTCATGCCGCATCCGTTGTCGCTGACAGTGCAGCAGACATACTCCCCGGGGTTGGCGTTGGGGTGTGTGCTGCAATAGGCTGCATCTACGGTTACGTTATGCGCGGAGATTTGGATGGAACCATTGCCGCCTTTGATCGCGTCGCGTGCGTTGACACAGAGGTTTGCCAGGATCTGGTCGATTTGCACGGGGTCCATCTTGATCTGCCAGAGATTCTGGTCGGTTTGCCAGTCAAGGGATCCAGAATCGCCGACGAGCCGTTTGAGCATTTTGAGCATGGGTGCAATCGAGTCATTCAGACTAAGAACGATGGGGTTGATCGCTTGTTTGCGCGCGAAAGTAAGCAGTTGGCGTGTGAGCGCTGCGCTTCGGTTGGTCATTTCGTGGATGAGTTCCAGGTCGCCAATGGCGGGGTGGTTTTCCGGGAGTTTGTCTTTGGCCAGATCGGTATAGCCCATGATGCCCATGAGGACATTGTTGAAATCGTGAGCCACGCCTCCGGCAAGTCGTCCGATGGATTCCATTTTCTGGGAATGGATGAGTTGTTCCTGGAGCATGAGTGTTTCCGTGATGTCATGTGTAACTGCCACGTAGTTCACGGTGTTGTTCCTGATATCGCGGACGGGGGATATGGCCGTTTCCTGGGTGTATGTTGTTCCGTCCTTGCGTCGGTTCACAAGTCTGCCTCGCCAGACGTTTCCTTCGCCGAGCGTTTGCCACATATCATCGTATAGTGCCTGGTCATGCGTACCGCTTTTCAGAATGCGTGGTGTTTGCCCGATGGCATCGTCGCGCGTGTAGCCGGTGATCGTCGTGAAGGCGGGGTTTACATATTCAATGATACCGTCCTGGTTGGTGATGATAACAGCCTCGGCTGCATGTTCAACGCCTGCGGCGAGCCGGGCCATACCGATCTCGTTGAGTTTTTGCAGTGTGATCTCGGTATCCATTCCTTGCACGCTCGTGATTTCGCCATTTGGGTTGCGCATTAGGATGCCGCTGCTGGATACCCAGATGGTCATGCCCGATTTTGTGCGCACACGGTTTTCCTGATTATGGAAAGGTAAGCCGGACTGGAGGGTGTCCTGGACAATCCGTATCAGTTCTTCCCGGTCTTCCGGGGGCGCAATATCATAGAAGTGTTTTTTGTCGATCAGTTCATCCGGTTGGTAACCGATGATGGTTTCGCAATTTTCCGAGACGTTGGTGTAGAGGCCCGTGGTGTTGATTTCCCAGGTAAAGGTATTGCTTTGCTTGGCAAGCTGCTCATAGCGATACTCGGTGTCGAGCAAGGCTTTTTCGATATTCTTCCGATCGGTCGTGTCCAGGAAGACGCAGGCACATTGTCCGGGGGCTGGACAGAAGGCCGCGATGGCAAAATGTTTATCAATGGTATGTGAATAATAATCAAAATGTGCGGGTTGTCTGCTGGATGCGACTTTGCCAAGCGAATGCAGCAAGAAAGGGTTCGCATCCGGCATGATTTCGGAGAGCGTTTTGCCGTTGATATCGGCCGTTTTGATGCCGGTAATGCGTTCAAAAGCCGGGTTTACCATCACGAAGCGATAATCGACCGCTCTGCCATGGTTGCCACAGATAATCTCATAGAGCGCAAAACCTTCCTGCATTTGGTTAAAAAGGAGGCGGAATCGTGTTTCGCTTGTGCGTAATTTTGCTTCGAGTTTGGTTTGGTGGGAATTCTGTTGTATGTGGTCGCGCCGATAAGAAATAGCGATGGCGGCTATCGTGAGCAGTCCGGCCGGAATGGCCCAGCGGGCATCATCCGTGGCGAGGCCAAGGCCTAGCATTACCAGTAGTAGCATGAGGCAAGCATACTGCAAGGCATGGTTTATCTCGCCGATTTTTTGTTTCATACCCTTTCCTTGGGATGGTGCCGTATTTACTACGAAACGACAGGGGGCAGGTTAGAAAAGATTTGTGTTGTTATCGAGTAAAAGTTGTCTGCCAGTAGAAACGCGAAATTGGTTGCACTGGGGCGTTGTTTTGCACAGCGTTTGCCGCGCCTATGGGCGGCGATGCGGGGTGGGGGGCAGTAGCCGACGGCGCAGCACGCACCGTATTGGCTCCGACTGAGATCCCCGTCGGCGTGATTATGGCCGCAGTGGGGGGGCGGTGTTCCTATACGTGCTGCTGCGCCGTGTGCAATAAACGTGCTACACCTCGAATAGCGGTGTCGATAAGTAGCGCTCGCCGGCATCCGGCAAGACGACCACGATATTCTTGCCTTCGAAGGCGGGGTCTTCAGCCAGACGAAGCGCAACGGCGGCCGCGGCACCGCAGGAGATACCGGAAAGCATGCCTTCCTGCAGGGCCAGTTGCCGGGCCGTCTCGAATGACTCTTCGTTGGTAACGGTTTCGACGCGGTCGACCATATCCAAGTCCAGCGTCTTGGGGATAAAGCCAGCCCCGATGCCTTGAATCTTGTGGGGGCCGGGCTTGAGTTCCTGGCCGGCACGGGTCTGGGTGATTACGGGACTGTCGGCGGGTTCGACGGCGACCGAGATCAGTGCTTGTTTCTTATCGAGTTTGAAGTAGTGCGAGATACCGGTGATGGTGCCGCCAGTGCCTACTCCAGAGACCAGTACATCGATTTTGCCATCCAGGGCGGCGTCAATTTCCGGTCCGGTGGTGCGCCGGTGGATCGCGGGGTTGGCCGGGTTTTCAAATTGCTGCGGCATGAAATATTTGCCGGGGTTCGCGGCCGCGAGTTCCGAGGCTGTGCGTATGGCGCCAGGCATGCCCTTGGCGGCTTCCGTCAAAATGAGGTTTGCCCCAAAAGCCTTGAGTACCTTGCGCCGCTCAATGCTCATGCTCTCCGGCATGGCCAGGGTGACCTTGTAGCCGCGTGAGGCCCCGACAAATGCCAAGGCAATGCCAGTGTTGCCACTGGTTGGCTCGATAATTTCCATGCCGGGTTTCAGTAGTCCTTTTTTCTCGGCGTCCCAGATCATGTTGGCACCGATCCGGCATTTGACGGAATAGGCGGGGTTGCGCCCTTCGATCTTGGCATAAACGTTCGCTTTGCCTTTGACGAGACGGTTGAGTTTTACCAGTGGTGTGTTGCCGATAGACAAGGAATTATCGCTGACTGCTTGCATTGGATCCCCCATGTGTTTTTATTCACTACTAATGTGACAATATTTGTAGGATATAGATTCCAGGCAATCCGTCAATAGGTAAAAATGCCAAAAATTGCGCTTATTGTGAACATCGAAAAAATATTTTGTAGATGTATCAGTTTGGATGTGCGGTGGGTGGTGGTTATGAGGGCGTGTTAAAACTTTTTCTTAATCATGACAGAAGTTTCCAGGTCTCCGAATCGAAAATCGGAGATATTGCCCCAGCGGTCAAAGCTGTAGATTCCCATGATGCTGATGTCGAATGCTTTCATCTGGAACTCATAACCGATCATGGTTTGCCAGTAAATCTTGCTCCAGTCGTTTTCCTCGTCGGTGCGGATGTAGAAGGCATAGGCGCCCGCGCCAGCCAACCAGCCCCTGTCCTGAATGATCAGATTCAGTTGGGGTGTTATGACGGAGTCGATCGCAATCGGATCGTCTTCTTTGGTGGTTTCCTTGATCGAGGGTGCGTATCCAACGATTAATTGCCAGTATCCAACCCCTTCATGGAATTCCATGCCGGCCTGCCAGGAAATATCTGAGTTACTGAAGGGGTATTCTTCGAAGCTTTTGTGCGTTGTGTGAAAGCGAGCGCCTGCGGTGTAGTAATTCGCGGCCCCGCGAGCTGGTGTAGGCGCGATGATGCCACCGAGGCAAATGGTCGCGGCCGCGCAGAAATACAGCCAAGGGCTTTTATTCATCATCGTCCTCTTCCTCGTTCATGGCCTCGTAGTCGGCGGCGTCGAGAAGGTCATTGAACTGCTCCAGGTCGAAGTCGGCAAGCTTGAAGAGCCAGCCTTCCCCATAGGGGTCTTCGTTGACGGTTTCGGGATTGGCTTCGAGGGCATCGTTTACTTCCGCGATGCGTCCTGAAAGGGGCGCGTAGATATCGCTAGCGGCCTTGACGGACTCAATGACGGCGCACTCCTGATCCGGTTCCATTTCCTGGTCGGTATCGGGTAGGTCTACGAAGGTGATGTCGCCGAGGGCCTCCTGGGCGTAATCGGTGATACCGACGATGGCCAAGCCGTCTTCGATTTTAATCCATTCGTGTGTTTCGGTGTATCTTCTGTCACTGGGTGTCATCGGTGTGTCCTCGCTATAGTCGTTGTTGCCGCTACCGGCTTGAATCTGCACTCTTTCACCATAGCCATGCACTGGCGTCAATCTAAAAAACACATTAGGGGTAAAAGATTTAGCGGCTTGCGCGGATGGCTTGTGCTAAAAGCTCAAGAGCCGGTTTGGTTTCGCCCCATCCGAGGCATGCATCTGTGATGCTTTTGCCATATTCCAGCGGTATTCCCGGCACGATATCCTGCCGTCCGGGATGCAGGTGACTTTCGATCATGAGGCCAAAGGTATTTTTGCATCCGGCCCTGATTTGATCGGCAATCCGTCCGGCCACGACGGGTTGCTGTTGATACTGTTTGCGGCTGTTGCCATGGCTGCAATCAATCATGACGCGGCTTGGCAGGTTCTGTGCGGCCAATTGTGCGGCGGCCAGTTGAATGGATTGGGGATCGTCGTTGGGGCCAGCCGATCCGCCCCGCAGGATGAGGTGACAGGCGGGGTTGCCTTTGGTGGCCACGATAGCGGCCACGCCTTGTTTGGTTACGGAGAGAAAGTGGTGCGGGTGTCGGGCGGCCTCGATGGCATCGACGGCGACCTGGATGTTGCCATTGGTGGCATTTTTGAATCCGATCGGGCATGACAATCCCGAGGCGAGTTCGCGGTGTACCTGGCTTTCGGTGGTGCGCGCGCCGATGGCGCCCCAGCTCACGAGGTCGGCAATAAACTGCGGCATGATGGTGTCGAGGAATTCGCAACCGCAGGGTAGTCCGGCATCGGAAATATCGAGGAGCAGCTTGCGTGCGATACGCAACCCCTTGTTGATGGCAAAGGTGCCATCGAGCATCGGGTCATTGATCAGGCCTTTCCAGCCAACGCTGGTGCGCGGTTTTTCGAAATAGACGCGCATGATGATGAGCAGGTCATCGGCCAGTCGGTCGGCCTCCTTTTTGAGGAGTGCGGCATATTCGCGTGCGGCATCCGCATCATGAATGGAGCAGGGGCCTACGATTACGACGAGGCGGTGATCTTTTCCAGACAGGCAATTTTCAATTTGTACACGTGTTTGGCCAATTTCCTCGGCGGCCGCATCTGTGATGGGGAGTTCCTCCATGAGGATGGCAGGCGGGATCAAGGGTTTCAGTGCTGCAATGCGGATATCATCTGTTATCTGTATCATGGTGTCGGTGTCCGAGACGGATTCTTGTGCTATTTATTCGAGAAACAATTTTTATTTTCAAAGGTTGCACTTTAAGTCAGGTTTGATTGAAAAACAAGCTTTGCCATTTACGCGCGGGGAATCAGGGCGCATCTGCGATTCGTTGCCGTTATTCACGATCCCGCCGGCTTTATGCCGGTTGGTGAAGAAAGTTTGGTGTTGTGGGGGCATTGCTCCTTCTCAACGTTTTCCTCTACCGA
>JBLRXB010000128.1:0-6225 GCA_047920915.1 Kiritimatiellia bacterium | reverse complement strand
CTTGATGCAGTGCGACGCTTCGGGCTCTGGAAGGCCGATTGCCAGCATGCGGGATTCAGCCCGGTTGCTGCCTTCTGAAATGATTCTGTAACCAACGCGATCGCTTGCGTCTTCGGGGAGGCCGAGGTTTTTGGCTAATTTTTGGTCAAAGTTTTGATCGGGAGCCCCGGGGATCGATAATAGTTTCATGGTTATTCTGGGTGAGTCGAAGCAAATGGCGGCATAATTCGCTCTGCTTTTTGCCGGTATCGTAAAGGAATGCGCACGCATGTCTTCTTGTTGGAAATCTACAGGCGACAGGATATCCAAGTCGGTGAGCGTGAGAACATCACCATTTTTTCGGATCCGCACAATTCGGGTTTCGGTGGCATCAAAATCGATCCCGTTGACATCCTTCGGATGTGGTTTCATTTTATCGGTAATCTTCTGTAAAATGCTCATGTTGAATTAGCCTGTGTGCCTGCGGTATTGACTCCTGCTATCGCCCGTTTGTTGCGCCGTTTTCCTTTTTTGTGATCACGTGTGTTATTAAATGCTTATATTGTGCCGGATTACAATGAAAAAATCGTCTGATGAGCAAAAGACACTACAACATGTCGACGAGTTTGCGGGCGATGCCGGTGTATGCTTGTGGAGTCAGTTGCAAGAGCCTTTTTTTGTCCGCGTCTGTCAATGCGGACTGTGTGATGAATGCGCGGATGGTTTCAGCGTTCACGGTTTTGCCGCGCGTGAGTTCCTTGAGTTGTTCGTATGGGTTGGCGATGCCGGCTGTGCGCATGACCGTTTGAATGGGTTCAGCCAGTATTTCCCAGGCATCTTCGAGGTCGCGTGCGAGTACGTCCGGATTCAGGCAGAGTTTGTCGAGTCCACGGAGTGCGGAGCGGTATGCAATCAGGCTATAGGCAAAGGCCGATCCCGTATTGCGCAGCACGGTTGAGTCTGATAGGTCGCGCTGAAGACGGGAAATGGGCAATTTGGATGCCATGTGCTCGAATAGGGCGTTGGCGATGCCGATATTACCCTCACTGTTTTCGAAGTCGATCGGATTGACCTTATGCGGCATGGTGGACGAGCCAATTTCGCCGGCTACGGTTTTCTGGCGGAATACGCCCATGGAGATGTAGAGCCAGATGTCGCGATTGAAATCGAGCAAAATATTGTTCCAGAGTGCCAGTTCATAGAAAATGCTGGCAAGTGTGTCATGCGGTTCGATTTGTGTCGTAAAGAGATTTTGTTCGAGTTGCAGTTGATCCTCGATCACGTGTTTGGCTACTGCGATCCAGTCAACCTCCGGGTAGGCACTATAATGGGCATTAAAGCATCCCACGGCACCGTTCATTTTGCCTGTGAGGCGAATGGCATCAAGGCGTTGTGCGCGGCGGCGCAAGCGATCGGCGAAGACCGCAAACTCTTTTCCCAGTGTTACGGGGGAAGCGGGTTGTCCGTGTGTCCGGGCTAGCATCGGTACGTTGGCATGCGCGCGGGCGAGTTCGATTAATTTGTCAATCAGGGTATTTTGGGCGTGGCGCAGGATTTTGAGTCCTTCCCGGCACTGCAGGGCATGTGCGATATTATTAATATCCTCGGATGTGCAGGCAAAGTGGATAAAGCCCGTCAAGCGCGCTAATTCAAGGGATTTGACTTTTTCCTGAAGGAAGTATTCGATGGCTTTGACATCGTGGCGCGTTGTTTGTTCAATTTGTTTGATGCGTTTGGCATCTTCGGGGCTGAAGTGCTCGCTGATGCCCCGCAGCGCGGTTTGCTCCTGCGCTTGCAACGGTGCGGCTGCTTTGATGCCTGGTTCCTGGCACAGGGCAATGAGCCACTCGATTTCCGCCTGCACGCGCATCTTCATCAGGCCGGCTTCCGAGAAGACGGGCATAAGGGCCGAGGCGGCTTCGGTATAGCGTCCGTCGATTGGAGAAATGGCAAATAAGGGGTCCATGATCAGAATCCTTTCATGCATACGTGTTTTGATGTCTGTTCAGTTCTTATAGATGGAGTCGAGGCCGAGGGTGCCGAGATGATTTTGGATCCAATCGGTGGCGGCCAGTTTGTCTTTTTTCTCCTGACAGAAGGCGATAGCAGCGGCGATATCGATGCTGGTTCCCGTGCGTAGTTCCTTTTGTGCTTTGAGGAGGTAGTTCAACTCCTGGTCAAGATAGCGGGTTTCACGCTGTTGGTAGTTGTGCAGGCGTTGCTTGTACCAATCAGATGCAAGAACATTTTCCGGCGTGAAGAGTGTCCTGAAATCAGGGTCGTCTTCCTTGCAGCCATTCCAGTGGCCCTCTGCCATGATATGTAGCAAGGCCTGCAAGGGGGGGATTGCCCCGTTGATGCTACCATCCTCGATGTATGCCTTGGCAACACGCTGCTGCGTTTCGACGATGTTATTGATGCCATCAACATATTCGTTCATGTCTTGCAATTCGGGTTGTAGCATTTCGGGAGGGAATACCAACTCGGGGGAATCAAAGATTCGGCCGAGGAATCCGATGGCGAATTTGTGCGTGATGCGATATCCCAGCCGACTGGCGCGGATGGTGTTGCCGTCATGTTCAAAATCATCGAGTTTTTCGAGGCAGCCTTTCCGTATAAGGAAGGCTGGATCGCGTTCCTCTGGCGACAAGCGCGCCCAGATTTCGGGCATCAGCAGACTGATGTCGTGATCGATGCGATATTTCGATCCGATATGCCCGGCTGCGGTAGAAAACCCGTTATAGCCGGTGAGGATGTATGCGAGCAGGGCATTGTTGAGATCTGTGGTGGCGACCAGGGCATTGAATGGTCCCTTGGTGAGAGCCCCTTCGGAGCCTGCTCCCGTCGTGGATGGCGATTTACCGGTAAGGCTTGCTACGAAGTCCATGAAGAGTTCGGGCAGTTCCTGGTAATGGATCGGGCCGTACACGGCGAGTGGACGAATACCGGGTTGGGCGGGGTTGTTGCGACGTCCGGGCAATACGGCATTGATCGGGTGATGCACGGGTTGGTCCATCGGTATTTTACGGAAGAGTCGGACCCCGACATCGGCGAGATATCCGTTAATGGGATGGATACGCGCGGGGTCGGTTTGGAGGTAGCGCGGGTTTTTGGATGGTTCGCCCTCGAAGATGCGCGGGGCCGAAGACAAGCCGAAAAACTGGCAATCGGGGTCGGTTTGCACGTCATGCAGGAGACGCTTTACCGGTTCCGTATATTCGCTGAATGCGATGGTATCCTCGATCACATCCTGTGCTTTGGTTCGTGGTAAGGGTTCGAAATTGGAGAGAAAAGCCGGTGCCGTGGAGAGGTCGAGTTCGGCTTGCTTATCGTAGCCGCGGTGAATGGCTTCGTCGGGGCGTTGGAAGAATCGAAACTCGCAGTTGCGAACGAATTTCAAGCTGGGGTTGGGATACTGGGGGTTGAGCCCTGCGATCCATTCGCGCGGAACGACGACAGAAGCGGAAATGTCGTCTTCCCACTGTACTTTACGCGATGGCATAAAATCCTGCCGCAGTTTGTGGGTCCATCCGGTTCCGTCGTCGCGCAATCCAACCCGCAGATAGCTTGCGATGAGGGGCCGGTTCATGAATTTGAGAATATTGCCGGGGGCACCATTGACGACGTCGACGCTGAATTTATCGCGCCAGTTTTCGCCCCAGTCCTCGTGATAAAAGCGTTTGATCAGAAACACAAGTGCCTTGATCCGGTGTGGAATTGTTTCGAGCCACTGGTTGAACGCTGGCTTGTTTTCGGGCGAGGGGGTCAATAATTTAATCACCGATCCGAGGCTGCGTTTGTTGGATAGGATCTTGCGGCTGACATGACCAGGTTCTCGGGCGGATGGGTCGAAAAATCGGTCGGTGTAATCTCGTGTGATGATTTCGGAAACCTGATCCATATCCTTTTCATAATCGGCGATGAAGAGAGGGGTAAAATGAATTGCGTCCCAGATGGATTTTGAGATTTCCGATTTTGCCGCCTCCGGATACGGTGCAAGGCTTGTGGCAGAGGGTGCCCTCGGCCACTGTGCCGGTCAGATACCAGACATTTGCGACCGGATGTTGTTCCATATTAACCTTGTAGCCGGTCGGGTGCAGGTAATGTTTGCCTGGCAATACGCGGATCGATTGTTCAGTGCCCTTGTCGTCCTGCCAGGTTGCCGTCTGGTCTTCCAGGCTGATTACGGCCGTTTCCGGGATATAGATGATTTCGGGGTAATTCCGATCGATCGCATAGCCTTCGGGCAGCATTGTGACGGCATCCCCGAGGATTGCCGGCAGGTCATTGATGGTATGGTCGCTGGAAGATACATTGCTATCAGGGACGAATTTCATGCCCAGTTTATAGCTTGGGAATGCGAGGGCTCCGCCGGCATGTTCTTCTTCGGCCATACCAAAGAGATTGGCGGAAAAGCTGATTTGTGTTTTGACTTCCTTTTTGGAGTAACCGAAATAATTATCGGCAATCAAGGTGACCATAATGCCGCGTTCATCGCGTGCCGTGATCTTGAAGGGGGTTCCTTCATTATATAACTCATCCGGGTTCTCCCAGCACATGCCATCGCGTTTCTGGCGCGCGGTGGCATCTTTCCTGTTTGGCAGGCCGAGATCTTTCTTCTTCAGGGTTGTGAGGTGGGTTGCAAGAATTACGCATCCGCTATGGCCGGTCCAATGGGCGGGATCGAGCGCGCTATCGTTTTCGGGCACATAGGGGTCGCCGGCATTACCAAAGATTGATTCGACGAAATCCAGATTCGAAACGAGGTTGCCGGGTGCAAAGAATCGGATTTCCATGTAGCGTTCGCGCATGGCACCGGCAACTTCCGGCAGCACCATGGGTTTGAGTAGCAGGCTCACGAAGCGAGCGGCGGTGCTATCCGGCGCGTACGGGATGTGGGCTAATTCGTCCGGCGGATTGAGTGCCGCTTGCAGCATACGGGCAAACGTCACTCTGGGGACGGCTTTCTTGTCGGCCGGGATAGGGAGCCCGCCTTCCGTGACATGAAACACGCCTTTTGTCGTTCGTCGGTCATGCTTCGGGTTATGCAGCACGCCTTGTTTGATACGGTAGGAGTGAACGATATCCGTATGAAATTCGTTTGCATCACGGGGCAGGGAAAGCTCGCGGGCGAGACCGTACTGATTCAAAACGACCGTGTTACCGGGGAGGCGCGGCATTTCGGCGGCGGGAATACAATCTTCGAGATAGTTCTCCAGGAATGCTTGTATCCGTTGATCGACCGGGGGAAGGTAGTTTTCCAGCAGACGGTTTTTTTGTCGGAAATTCTCAATGATCCCTGCCGTCATGTTTTCGGGATCGTTGGCAGACCCCGCGACGGAAATACCATGTGTGGCGAGTTTGAAGTCAAGGAATGCTTGCACGTTCTGTCGATACGTGGGATCGGTATGTGGGGTTGTGAGGCCAAATTCCAGCGATTTCTTTGTTTTCATATTCTATCCTATTGGGTGGCACAAGCAGCCAGCTTGTATAGCACTATCGCCGTTGATTTCGTTATGATTGCGATTCCGAAGCGAGCGCAACATACGGTGGGTGCATATGATCTGCGGTAGGTTGACAAACAACGTTGCACGGGTCAAGGATCATCCTGTCAGGAGTTGTTGTTGATGGCATGGCGACGTGCTATGGCCGCGAAAGATTTCGAAAGAAAAAAGGCCTTTTCTTGACGAAAAAGCCGTTAAGATGGTTGGAGCGGGCGACGGGAATCGAACCCGTATGGCCAGCTTGGAAGGCTGGAGTTCTACCATTGAACTACGCCCGCGATGGTTTCGCGATCGGGTTTTGACTATATGCGTTTTGCGTATTGCTTGTCAATCATGTAGTTTTGGCTGGGATGCGAGGCGGTTCTTGCGTAGGATGCCAGCCATGCATTTTTCGTTACATACCGTCAAGCGTTTGGTTTGTGTTAGCTTCGGCCTGTTTGTGCTGGCTGGGTTGACGGGGTGTCTGGGGGTGCGTCCGCCAAGGCGTGATCCTGATCGCGTGGTGTCGATGGAGGTGACGGGGTATTGTCCGTGCGGCAAATGCTGTGGCTGGGAGCGCAATTGGCGTTTGCAGGCGGTGTATTCGTATGGTCCGAACAAGGGCAAGCGGAAGGTTGTGGGGCAGACGGCGAGTGGCACGCAGGCGCGGCGAGGGACGATTGCGGCTGATACGCGATTGTATCCATTTGGTACGATCATGTACATTGAAGGGTATGGGTATGGCCGTGTAGAGGATCGGGGG
>JBLRXB010000127.1:0-6254 GCA_047920915.1 Kiritimatiellia bacterium | reverse complement strand
CCATGCGCGGCAAAAGACCATCGGCGCGTTGGAAACCGTGCCGCATTCCGTACGGCAGGCTTTGGTGCCTGGCTGATGTTTTCGTTGAGTTTGAAGGCCCAGACGGGGCCAGCCTGATGCATGAAGGAGAGTCGTGGGTGGGCGAGCAGCAAATCCCGCGTCAAGGCTACCGGGTGCGGGCTGACTTGTTCCGGGAACTGGTTTTCGTGCAGCAGTACGTAGTGCACTCCGCGTTCCAGGAGAAAATCGATTTGGTCATCGCGCAGCCAGCCCTGATTCATGCTTTCGAGTCTGCGGAAAACATTTTCAAAGTAGCCAAGGCTGATGACGGGGCTGTACCCGTTGATCAGGCGTATGCCGTAGTGGTGTGCATGCAGAATCGGGACGGAGGTATCGGCTGATTCGCCCGGCCACAAGGGAATGGCAAGTGCGCGTGGCGTCGGATTGTTGTATTTGCGTGCATCCTGTATGATCCGTTCGTATGCCGCTTGTTCCGGTTTGATCAGGCTGATGGTTACGCCGAAATGGGCATGCATTTCATAGATCATTCCTCCTGCCAGGAGCATTGCCAATGCGGGACGCAGCCACTTGGCTCTCTGGGGCATTGCGCGCCACCCCAGCGTAGTAAGACAGCCAAGCCAAATGGGCATGAGTGCGTAGATTTTGAATGATTGGCGGATCATGGGATAGTACGGAATCCGGGCGCGGGCGATGCCGAGCAGGCGTCCATTGAGCGGTCCGTTGACACCGAGCGCCAGGAAAATGGTCGTGATGGTGGCTGCGCACAAAAGCAGTGTCATGGCAACGCGATAATAGCGGGCTGCATTTTTGTGTGCGTGCAGATTTCGAAATAGGGTCAGGATCGATAGACCAATCAGGCTGCACATCACAAGCAGGCCAATGAAAATGGTTGTGTCGAGTGTTCGTCCTTGTCCGAGCAGGCCGATTGGTAAAGGGGAGAAGGCGGCAACCTCTGGCATACTACGTCCGTCTCGCATCATGGATCCGTGTAGCATGTGCCGCCGCCAGACATGGTAAGCAACCAGCAGCCCGAGGCTAAGTAAACCGGAAGGCAGTATTTTCGGCCATTGTCTCCACGGCAGATCGCGCTGTTGTTCGAGGAGGGACAATAGTGTTAAGCCAGCAATTGCAGGAAGCGCCAATGCCGAAAAGTAGAAGATGTGCAGATCGCCCCAGAACGCGAGCAGTAGAGCCAGTCCTACCCATGCCCCGGATAGCCAGTTGGGGGTGCGGATGGCGCGGTCGACTCTCCACGCCAGTAACGGAACCCAGCAGAGAGCCATCCCAGATGGGCTTCCGCTAAACAGGCTGAACCAGCGAAAAGGCAGTAATACTGAAACGAGAATGCCGATGCTGACGGCAATCTTGTTGGTTGAAAAGCATGATAACCACGCCCAAGTGAACACAACCGTTAACCAAAGGGAAAACAGCCAGGTGAAGTTGTAGGCCAGCGGGCGCCCCATGATCATGCGCAGTAGCGCATATACGCCTGATAATGGCAGGAAATAGGCACCCGGGCGATAGGTGGTTTCATCGCCATCGACATTAAACTCAAACGGGTTGTGGAACCAGGGGATTTGTCCGGTGAACATGTCGTACACCAGCTCGAAGTGGTGCAAAAGTTGAAGGTGATCACCGGCAATGTTATACCGCGCTGGCGGTTGTTCTTGATTACGGGCTGCATATGGAATTCCGTTGCTGGCATATCTGGGCAGTGGCCATGACAGAACCATTGCTACAAGTGTCGTCAAAAACACAAGACTGATGATTGCCGGATGATTTTGCGTTTTTAGCAGAAAGAATGGTTTCATATGCTACTATTTTCCTGGCCTTTGAATTAGTCCTCGAAGTGGATGAATAGATCGGGTCGGTCAGCATCTCCCACATCCGTAATGCGCCACACCCGACCATCGGGAACGAACTGGATGATAATGTCCTGTGCGGGGTGCTCTACAATCCCTGCAACCCATTCACGATGGTTCGACCACTTTTGGTTGTCAAGCGGATGTGCGGCAGGTGCAGGAATTGTTTTGGTGGCTTTTCCCGTTCCGCTATCATGCAGGGTAAGTGTGAGATGATCCCCCGCGTTAACGGTGATCCATTCGTTGTTTGCCGATACACTGGCCGAGCAGCCTCGTCCGAAATCTGTCCATTGACCGGAAGGAAGGCTAAAACGCATTACGCGATAGCCGCGTCTCCTGACCGTTGCTGCCAGGAAACTAGCGTCGGGAGCAACATCAATCTCAAAACATTCGGGTCCGGATACTACCGTCCTTATTTGGTGTGTTTCGATTTCAACCGCGCGTATGGCGGTGCCATCGGTAAAAAAGATTTGTTTTCCATCGGGGTGAAAGGCGATGGCCCGCACATTGTTGGCTTTGGCGAGCGCAAGGGAAACGTCCGTCTTCAGGCTATGCCAAAATATCTCGTTTTGGGCAATGTAGGCAAAGGCGTGTCCGTCTGGTGCCCAACGCCCATAATAACCATGTGGATGGATCTTGCGGATATTGTCTTGGCCGAGGGTTGTGAAATATAAGCCGTCCGGTCGATGATACAATAACTGCGCGCCTTTAAGCTCTGCGGGTACTTGTGTTAACAGGCCTTCGGGTGGTATCTTCTCGGATGTGCAGCTTACGCCTGCGAGCATGAAGCTTACGCAGTATATCCATATCCATGCCTTGCGTTTGCATGTATCTTTGTCCATCTAAAACCTATATCGTTGCGAATTGCTGCGTTCCTAAGACTCACGTGAATTTATACACTTCCTGCTTCTGTTCCAACGAAAATTGGTAATTTCTTTGTCTGGGTGGTCGGGTGGATGGTGAAGAGTGAGTATAGCATTGGCTTTTCTGCACACAGCCTGCATATTCTGATAGCTGCAACCAAATGAGGAAACATGAGAATCAGGGCGCATCGCAAAAAGTCACTTTTGTTCATCTTGCTCGGTTTTCTGCTTGCCGGGAGCATTTTTTATTACCTGTTTTCTCGTATCACATGGGGGCAGGTTGTAGATGTCTGGCAGCAAATGGATCGCCGTTTGGTGTGTTTGTTCGTCATTGTTATGATCGGACATCAGTGGGTGCGCACGTGGCGGTATCGCATTATCCTGCAGGCGATGAATCAGCAGATAGGCTGGATAAGACTTTTTTTGACGGTTCTGGTTCGGGGAGTGTGTGTTGATATGCTACCGGCACGGACGGGTGAACTGGTATATATCTACATTTTGCGTACGCGACTTGGCGTAGATCTTGGTGCTGCAACGACCAGTTTTGCCCTTGTCTTTTTGTTCGACATTCTTGCATTAGCACCGCTGCTGCTACTTGCTTTGTTTATGGTTGGCATCGGGACGGGGGGAGAGGTTTCCCTTGGTATGGTAGTGACATTTGCTGCTGTGTTGTTTGTCGTATCTTTTGCGCTGATTTTCTCGTTGCCCCAGCTGCTTCGTATCGGGTTTATGCTTTGTCGACGTTGTTTGCCGTGTGGCACCAGGATTCGTCGTTTTTGCTGTCGGCTACTTGTTTCAATGCATTGCCAGGTATGTCAGGCACGTAGAAAAGGTGTCTATTTTCCCGTATTTATACAATCCCTTGTGGTGCGTTTTTTGAAATATGCGGGGTATTATGTATTGTTGCTTTCGATGGTGCTACCGCAAGGCTACCAAGTGGTAGGTTGGCCATTCCACAAGGTGTTTCTCGGGTTGGTTGCGGCAGAGATGGCTGCGAGTCTGCCTGTCTCGGGCGTGATGGGGTTCGGGGCCTACCAGGGTGCCTGGACGTTGGTTTTTGTCCTGCTCGGCTTTCCGGTTACCATGGCGCAGGTGACGAGTATTTCGCACCATCTTTTTACGCAGGTGTATGGCTATGTTCTCGGGCTGTGTGCTCTCATGGGGTTAATGCTGTATAAACCGCGTTGAGTCCATCGCGGAAAACGCGATAGTTGTACTGGTTTTGCATGCGTTCCTGTCCGGCTGCTGCGAGCTTCTTGCGTAATGGTTCATCTCGGGCAAGTTGGATGATTGCCGCCGCAAATTGTGCCGGGTCAGGTACCGCAAATTGTGCGCAGGTTTCATCCAGAATCTGTCTGTTCGCTGCATTTTCGGTTGCCACAATCGCTTTGCCTGCTTTCAGGTAATCGAGCAATTTCAGTGGTGTATTCGTACCTGCGATACGGGGTGATAAAAGGATATCTGAAGCGGCCAGCCAATCGGGCAATTCAGCGGGAGGACACTTGCCGGCAAATAGCACGGCGTCACCGATGCCGGCCTGTTTCAGTACATCTTTTCGTGCGTCGATTTCGACTGGGCTTCCGCCAATCACAACGAAACGAGCCTGCGGGCATTGTCGACAAGCTTCAGGAATGGCGGCAAAAAGCAGGTCGATGCCTTGGTAGACGGCGAAGGATCCCACGTAGGTGATGATAACATCGCTGTCATTGCGTGTCATTTTCGCGCGAGCCTTGTTGATGCCTTGCGGGGTGCTTTCGGCGAGCGAGGAGGGAATATCCGGAATGTGGTATACCTTTTTTTCGGGGGCAACCTCGCGCACCTGTGCAGCGAGCCCTGGGCCGGTTCCGATTACCGCATCTGCCCTGCGGATGATCCAGCGTTCGACGCTGGCATATGCGGCCATGACGATGTTGCGCAACCCTTTTTTGCGGTAAGATGCCGGGTCGGAGTGCTTTTCGAAGACTACGTTTGCATGTGCGTGCGACCGTAGCAGCGCGCAGACTGCTCCGGCATCTTCTACGCCATGTAATACATCGTAGGTGGTGTGCCGAATCATTTGTCGGGCACGAAAGTATAAAACCACATCAAAGAATAGTTTGGGTATCGAGGGGCCAATGGGGATATCCTTGATGCCAAGCCAGTTCTTTACGCGGTGCACAGTTACACCCGGTAGGGACCGGTTCTCGCCAAAAGGCAAGACGAGCAAATCCACCTGATGCCCTAATTCTGCCAGCGCCTGCACATCGAATCCAACCCGGATCGGTGATCCTCGCCACTGGTAATAGGGCTGTGATACGATAAACAAGATATGTTTTTTGTTAGTGGTCTGGGGCATGATAGATGTATATAAGAGGCGGTTTGTGTGTTGGTATACGTTCGTGCTCTTGTTTCTAGCAACAAAGTATCTGTTTTGCAACGACGGATGGCGGAGGCTTCCTTCTTGATGAGGAGTGGGGGGCATGTGATAATCAGCTTTCATTGTTGATCAATAATATGAGGAGATATCATGAGGGCGAATTTGCAGCATAACTTACTGTCTGGGTTGTTTCAGGCGGTGCTTTTGGTGGGTATGGTGTTCGGAGATACGGCCGAGGACGACGCTGATGCGTTTGAGATGATTGGAGGGTTGGAGCGGTGGGAGAATGTTGAGTGGGTGGCACATCCCGCGAATGATGGTGATAGTTTTTATGTGCGGCATGATGGGGAGACACATTTATTGCGGTTGTATTATGTGGATACGCCTGAAACGAGTGCCAGTTCGGAGACGGATGCGCGCCGGGTGCGGGATCAGACGCGGTATTTCGGCCTTTTGCACCATCGCGACACGGTACACTTTGGTGTGGTGGCCGCCGATTTCACGCGTGCGCAGTTGGTACGCCCGTTCATCGTCTACACGGCTCGCGCCACGGCCCCCGGGCGTTCGGTATCGCGCCGGATCTATGCATTCGTGGAGACGGCCGATGGTATGGATCTTGGGGCGCTCCTGGTCGAGCATGGTTTGGCACGGGCGTATGGTGTGAGGCGTGCCTTGCCGGATGGTACATCTGCGGCTGATGCGGCCTCGGCTTTTTCGGATCTGGAGAGCGCGGCGATGCTGGAACGGCAGGGTATTTGGGCTGCATCCGATGCAAAACGCTTGATTGCGGCGCGCGCAGAGTCGCGTCAAGAGCTGGCGGAGCTACGCACGATTCATGCGTCCGTACGGTTGCCGGCGGGTCCGATTGATATCAATACTGCTGATATCCGGGAATTGGAGATGCTGCCGGGGGTGGGACCCGTGACGGCGCGTAATATTGTGGAACATCGTCCGATCTCGGGTCCGGATGACTTGATGCGTGTGCCGCGCATCACGGAGCGTACGGTAACGAATATACTTCCGCATTTGAAGTGGGATACGGCACAGAATCAAGCTGCTGACTAGTTTGGGCACTTGGGCGGCGAAGATCATGCGGGGGTGAAACTTGGATATTGAAATCGTCTTGTGGTAGCGCGTTGGCGGAGCCACAAC
>JBLRXB010000126.1:0-6283 GCA_047920915.1 Kiritimatiellia bacterium | reverse complement strand
CGCTCGACCAGATCCGCGCCATGACCCGCGAGCTGCTCGAGGCCCACCGCGCATATATCCCGATCCTGGAGGGCAAGACCCTCGCGAAAAAACCGCTGATGTACAAGGTTGCCACTGCCGAAAAAGAAGAACACATCGATCCGGGTATGGCGGACATGTAAGCGATGCAGGTGAATTGGCGGTGTCCGTGCAGCATCATCCTCAGGCTGTGGATCCGCCATTTTCTCCATGCGGGGCAGGTGTCTCGGCGGCATGTAGGCGTTTTTCGCGGGTAAGATCCCACATGATGGTATCGGAACTGAGATCCTCGCCGCTGGGCCACATGATGCCATGATGCGCGGGGCGTACCTGCTGGGAGTAAGGGGACACACAATCTGTGATCACAACCTGTGATCGCGTATTTACAATCAAGTTGCGTGATCGTAGGATTTAAATCGTATGCGTGTAGAAACAAAAAAGGATATGTAACGAATGAATACAACGACGGTGCGGGTGTTGCTGGTGGTGGTTTTGTGTGGTCTGGGTATGCAGACGTCAGCGCTGGCGCAGCGGGTCAGGCCGACGTATCACAAAACGCCGCCGGATCTGACGCAGGGCGGTGCACCGGATGACACGCATGACTGGAGCCTGGGACCGCTCGGCGCCAATGGCTGGTGCTTTTCGCTGCCCACCAATAGAGGTGCCAGTGACCTTGCCCGCCAGATTCTGGTGACCTGGATTGATCCCTCTGGCCCTGCTGCCGGCAACTTGATACTGGGGGATGTGATTCTCGGGGTGGATGGTGGACTGTTTGCGCAGGATGCACGCAAGGCGCTGGCTGCCGCGATTAACGAGGCTGAGAAGGCGGAAAACCAGGGTGCATTGAATCTGCTGGTCTGGCGTGAAGGTGTGACTGCCGGCGTCACGCTCACGCTCCCGGTGATGGGTACATACAGTGCCACGGCCCCGTTCCACTGCGAGAAGACAGCGCGGATAATCGATAATGCCATCGCTTTCATGAAGACCCGCACCTACAAGCCAAGCTGGCTCACGTACATTGACGGGCTCGGGATGTTGGCTACTGGACGGAATGACCTGATGCCAATCGTGAGGCAGATTGCGCACGATTCCGTTATTCCGGGGGAAGTGCTGAGTATTGAGAAGCATGTCGCCATGAAATGCTGGGATTGGTCCTACAAGACGCTTTTCCTGTGTGAGTACTATCTGGCGACCGGGGACGATTATGTGCTGCCGACGATTACGGAATATGCGACCAAGATCGCCATGGGGCAGAGCGGTGCCGGGACGTGGGGGCATACCTATGCGGCGATCGAGAATGCAGGCCACATGCATGGTCCGCTGGGCGGCTACGGCGCGATCAACCAGATGGGGCTGACCATGATGATCGTGCTGCCGCTGGCACAGAAATGCGGGGTGGACAACGATGAAATCCGTCAGGCCATTGTGCGTGGAAATACCTTTTTCGGCCACTTCATCGGGCGCGGGACGATCCCCTACGGCGATCATGGTCCCGCCAACGAATGGTTTGATGATAACGGAAAGTCGGGTGCTGCCGCGATTTTCTTTGATCTGATGGGCAACCGGGAGGGTGCGGCATTCTTTTCGGATATGGTGCTGGCCTCGTCGGTCAGTGGCCGTGAGGCCGGGCACACCGGTCACTTCTGGAGTCATCTATGGGGCGGGATCGGCGCGGCGCGCGGCGGAGATGTCGCACTGCAGACGTTTATGGACCAGATGAACTGGACCTTCACGCTGGAACGGCAGCCGGACGGACGCATGGTGTACCAGGGCAACGCGGGCGAAGCCGAGGGGGGTAAGGGACAGCCGAAGACCAAGTGGGATAGTACCGGGGCGCGGCTGCTGCAACTGTGTGCGCCGCGGCGGGCGATCTATATCACGGGGTTCGATCCCACCGGGCTTGCGCCGGTGGTGAAGGAAGTGGGGGTAGGGGGAGATCGCGTTCACGCAACGTTTGCCTCCACCGACACAAGATCGGCGGGCCGCATGGAGCGTTTGAAACAGATCCTGCGAGCGGGACGGCTGGATATCGACAGGGCGAGTCGCGACCAGTTGGAGCTGCCGCAGATCCTTGAACTACTGAAGGATCCCTTGCCGCCGACGCGCGCGATCGGTGCCAGAATCCTGGCGGAGCGCAATATCAATGCGGTCGATGCGTTAGTCGTGATGCTGGATAGTGATGATCGCTATGCCCGCTATGGTGCCGCCGAGGCGCTTTGCAAGGCGGGGTTTGCCAGCCAGGCGGCGGCGGACAAGTTGATTGCCATGCTGCAAACGTCGGATGACATCACCTTCAAGACTTACGCGATCAAGGCGTTGATCAACCGCGACAAGCAGCGCGGACTGCTTTCGGTCGCCAAACCGGCGATTCCGGTGTTGCTCAAGATGGCCGTCGAACCGTTGCCGGATGATCCGCGCGGGGTGCTTCAGCAGACCGTCAGTCATGCGCTGTTTTATCGTGGCAATGCACAGCCCTCGCGTGGACTGCTCGTCGAATACGGTCTGGATGGGGATTACCGCACCCTGCTGGTGCCTGCCATCCGCGATATTCTCACCAACCAGAACGGCGGGGCGCGATCCAATCTGGCCTGGGTCTACAACGCGTTACAGGCGGATGAGCTGGATCTGCTTTGGGGGGATATTGTCAACGCGACGCGCCACATCGCACCTTCAGGGATCATGTTCGCTTCTGGAATCCGAGATGAAGGCTTGCGACTGATGGTCAAGCGCCGCATCAAGGAGGGGGTTGAGCTGACGGCATATTACATCCGCCACCAGAACGCACACGGCTCCGGCAAACGCATGCCGGAGGTGCTGGATATCCTGCTTCAGTATGGCGGCCACGCCAAGGCTGTCATTCCCGAATTGGAACGGCATGCCTCTTATTTCGCGTCGCGGCGGGCACCGGGCAGGGCCATCAGACCGGATGATCTCGCGAACCAGATCCGCGCGGCGATCGAGAAGATCCAGGCGATGGAGGAACCAGCGGCGGATGACAAGCTGGTCAGTATCGCGGAGATGCTGAAGTAAAGGGGCAATCAGCAAAGTGAAGGATGGAGCCAATCGGTCCGGGATTGTCTGGCCTGAGGGGTGTCGGCGCTTGGCGGACCCAGTATGAAGTTGGACTGGGGCATCGAACCCGGGATGATGCAAAAGTCGCTACGCAAGGTGTAATAATAATTTGCTGAAGCCCTTTTCATTGGGCCCTTTGTCTGGTAGCTTTTATCAACTTCAGGAGGTATTCCATGTTTCGTTTTGTGCTCGTCGTATTGCTGGCGTTGGTTGTTGTTTCTCATGTTGATGCGGCTTCCTTGCAGCTGAATCGACAGTTTTCGGATCATATGGTCTTGCAGCAGGGCAAGCCCGGCGTGATTCGTGGTACTGCGACGGCGGGGGTAAAGATTAGCGTTTCGTTTGCGGGACAAGAGCATGTGACCGAAGCGGATGCGGATGGCAATTGGTCGGTTACGCTGATGCCAATGCCAGCCAATGCGAAGGGGCAAGCGCTAACCGTCAGCGCAGGCAGAGAGAAGATTACACGCAAGGATGTGCTGGTTGGCGATGTCGTGCTGGTAGCGCTGCAGACCAGTGTGGATATTTCGCTTGGTCATACACCAGAGGGTATTACGGCGGCCAAGGCGCATGCGTCGAACCCCCGCTACCGCGCGATATCGATTCAAACGTTGGCTGCTGCACATCCGCAAGATGATCTGGCAGCCGAAGCGACTTCAGGCTGGCAGATCGTCAGTCCTGAATCCGCACGTCAAATGTCGGCAATCGCTTATTATCTGGGCGCGAATCTTGTCGCCGATGCGGATGTGCCGGTGGGGATCGTCGATGTCAATCTTGGGGCTGCTTTTCCGATTGGTTGGCTGAGCCGGGAGACATTGCTGGACACCGAGACGCTTTATGGTCGGCGCGATGTAAACGCGCTGGTGCGTCGGTTTGATAAGCTGGTTGCCTTCGTGGAGCAGGGTGAAGCGTTACCACCCAGGTCGGCCGTAACGGAGGACGTGTTGCTTTCGTATGCGATTTTCCCATCGGGTGGGTACAACGCTGTCTTGCATCCGCTGCGTGGTTTTGCCCTGAAAGCGGCTCTGGTGCAGTTGGGCAACAACTATCCGCACATGATTTACACGGAATTGGAACGGACGGGAAAGCAGTTTGATCGCGACGAACTGAATCGCGCCTATGTGCAGACGTATGACATTCGCAAGGATGGATGGCGTATTTCGCCGATTACCACACCGCGCATCCCCCGTGCGTGGCGGCGGGTATTCGGTGATGAAGACTTGCCCGTTGGTTTGATTCTGCCACCGTCCTCAGATTTAGGCACCTTGGCGGCGTATCACTGCGAGGTTCGCGAATTGCATCGTTTGACGGCCGAGGAAAATCCTGGTGTCGGCTTGATATTGCCTGCGATGGATCATGAGCCCTTCAGTTCGCAGCCACGTGATGCAGGCTTGGTTGCGACGCGCGCCCTGGCCTGGCTTCAGGGATCGGTATTGCAGAAAGGCGATACCGTGCCGACTGGGCCGCTATTTGATCGTTTGGAGGCAAACTACAATGTGGCCACGATCTTCTTCAAGGCGGGCACAGCCAGGGGCCTGAAAGCAGCAGCAGGCGCGCTGGATTATTTCGAGGCGGCTGATGTGGACGGCGTATACAGTCCGGTCGAGGCCTCCATTGCCGGCGAGACGATCCGTGTCCGGAGTGACGTCGTTAACCGGATTGTACATGTGCGTTACAATTGGAACAGCCGCCCAGATCAGGGATTGGTGAACGCCGCAGGATTGCCGGCAATACCGTTCCGTTCGCAGAAAGCTGATTTTGCGTGGTTGCTGCGCCATGACGACAATGACTTGCCGATGGAGTATTTTACGCCAGCCAATGAATGGGAGCCGAACGAAGTTGCGTTGATCAGTGGGCATTTGAAGACACATGGCTATGACAATTTCACGGGCTGGGTTGGTCCAGTCGGAATGCGAACAGGGCCGTTCGGTCCTAACATGGGCGTACGCGAGGTGAAAGCGGGATCACCTGCTGATGGCAGGATTTTGGCTGGCGATATGATTTACAGTGCCAATGGTCAGATGCTTGGCGACAAGGCCTGGGAGGTGATGGCGGCGGCGGTCACCGCGAGCGAGACACGTGCGGGAAATGGTAAGCTGGTGCTGGGGGTCCGGCGTGGGGGACGGAATATCGATGTGGAAATTACACTTGCCGTAATGGGAAGCTATAGCGCGACAGCCCCTTATGACTGCCCCAAAACGGAACGGATTATTACAAATCTGGAAAACTGGCTGGTCTCCAACGGGGCAAGCGGCGGTTTTCTTAATACAGATGCACTGTTTCTTCTGGCAACGGGCAATCCGGAACTACAGGGTTTTGTGCGCAGGTTTGTGTATGAGAAGATGCGCCGGATGAACCCAGACCAGCCGATTGATCCCACCAAGGCGGGTAAGAGCTGGCACAATTCGGCTGATGCGTTCTTGTTGGGTGAATATTATCTAGCGACCGGCGACGCGAGCGTACTGCCATATTTGAAGCATTCCGTGGATCGGCTGGCTGCCACGATGCAGCCGGGCGGAGGCTGGCGTCATAATTTCCCCGGTGGACCCAACTATGGGCTGATTCCCAACGCGGGGTTACCTGGTGTGATGGGAATGTATTATGCAAAGCTGGCGGGCGTGGATTTGAATAGCGAGGCCTATGAGACCGCGTTGGCATTTTATCATGATGATCAAGCTTCTACGGGCCACATGATCTACGGTATGGGTGTACGTCGCCCCGTGCCAGTTCCGCTGGATCCCGCCACCATGGCTGCGGGCAAATTGAGTACCTACAATGGCGGATTATCGGCTGGCGGCATCTTGATGCGCATGACGGGGCAGGACCGTGCTGCGCACTTGTGCTCCTTGATCAGTGCGCATGCCTGGAATAATACGTTTGATGGCCATGGCGGCAACTTCTGGAACAATTTCTGGACGCCGTTAGGTGCGTATGATCACGGTCGTGAAGCATTTCTGCATTTTTGGCAGAATCATCGCTGGTACCGCGAAATGAACCGTATGTATGACGGGAGCTTGATCATCAATCAAGGGGGTGGGGCAGGAGCCGGCACAGGCGTTGCACTAGTGGCGCCCCGGGCGCGCTTGCAGATCGTCGGCGCCCCTGCGTCCCCGTTTGTGGAAAATCCGCCCGAATTACTTGTTCCTGCATTGTCTGCCTATCGCGCCCGCGAATATGCCAAGGCTGCGGAACT
>JBLRXB010000125.1:0-6444 GCA_047920915.1 Kiritimatiellia bacterium | reverse complement strand
GGTGTTCACGGCGAATGTTGATGCCGTGACGAAGGTGCTGTTGGCGGCGGTGGGAAAGATGATTGAAGGTTGATCGGCCTTTGGGCGGTCTGGGCTCTTCCTGTGTGCGTTCTATAGGCCACGCTGGAGCGTGGCGTTCCCTGGGGGGCTTCCTGTTGTGTAAGCAATTTGGTTTTGGTGCGACAGACCTGTAGCGGCATGATGGTCATGTCGTGAAAAACACATCGGGAGGATATTATGCGAGCAAGAGGGTTGATGGTATTGGGTGCGGTGCTTTTGACAGCGGGGATGCTGCAGGCGAAGGATGGACATGGCTGGTTGACGGATTTCGAGGCTGCGAAGGCGCAGGCGGCTGAGAAGAAGGTTCCGATTCTGGTGAATTTTTCAGGGTCGGACTGGTGCGGCTGGTGCATCCGGCTGGACAAGGAGGTGTTTTCGCAGGAGGCCTTCACGGCATTTGCCGCATCCGGTGCGGTTGTGCTGTTCGAGGCTGATTTTCCGCAGCGTAAGGAACAATCGGCGGAACTGAAGCAGCAGAATTCCCATTTGCAGCACAAATACGGTATTCGTGGCTTCCCGACGGTTCTTTTGCTGAATGCCGAAGGGGCGGTGCTTGGGCGGACGGGGTATCAGCGTGGCGGGGCAGAAGCCTATGTAGAACATCTTAAGGCGTTGCTTGCGAAGGCGGCGGCGGAAGGTTGATGTTTGAAGGTTGAGGGTTGAACGCCGCATGGAGGGGACTGATGGGCTTCGGGCCACGCTGGAGCGTGGCGTTCCCAGGGGTGGCGTAGGGTGCTACTGTACAGCTTGAAAGTGATCTGTGGGTCGATCGGGATAGAGCCCTCCTCTCCATTTGGGTTAAATGAAAGGTGATGCCGAAAACATGAAGAGCCCTGCGTCTCGTGATTTGCCTGTTTGCATTCAGCGATTGGTTGCTGCCATGCGGCATACGCCATTGCTGAATGCCGTCACCTTGCCCTTTCTTATTCAGGATGCGGGCATTGCGTTCGATGCCTTGCGCACCTTTGCTGATTTTGATCATGATCCAGCGTTGAGTTATGGTCGGCGGTGTTTATGGCAAACAAAGCATATGGGGGTGTATCTAATGTCCTGGAATCCAGGGGATTTCACGGCGTTACATGGTCATGGGCATGCGGAGTGGGGGGCGGTCGTGTTTGAGGGGGAGACGACCCATCGCAGCTACCGCGTGCAGGGGCGTTCGGTTGCGCTGCGGGATGACAGCACGATCGCTGCCGGCACGGTACTGGGGGTCTGCAAGGCCGATTATTATCATGCGATGGGCAATCTCGGAAAAACACCTTTCCAGACGCTGCATATCTATGGGGCGTATGGCTATGCCGGAAGCAGTACCGACGATGCCCGTGTTTTTGAACTGGAAAAGGATTGCATCTCCCTGACGGGCGGATCAGCGTATGTGAATATGGCGGAAAGTTACCGCAAATCGGCAACCAGAGGAATTGACGCCGATCCGGAGACGCATGCGGACTATCTGGGCTGTATTCGACCGTTTTACGAGCGTGTTGGTATGGCATTCCCTGGCTGAGGTTGTCGAGATGCCGATCGATTTTGATATAGAACGCTTGTTTCGCGAAAAACGTCCGGCCGTGGCGCGGCGGATCCCGCGTGCGGGGTATGCCATTTTGCGACGGGTATTGCGGGAGCGTGTGGTGCAAGATGTGATGGCCGGTGCGGGGGATCGGCAGGGCTACGCTTTCGTGGGTTACATGCTCGATGCCTTTGATATTCGTGTTCGTATCCAAGGCGAACCGCCTGCAGCAGAAAGTCGTTATACGATTTGCGTAAATCATCCCACAGGGGGCTGGGATGCGCTGGCGGTGTTGCATTGGCTCGAAACTTGGCAGCCGAACAGTCTCGTGTTGGCCAATGATGTGCTGTCGGCGGTGGAAGGGTTGCAGCCGCTGCTCTTTCCGGTAGACGTATTTGCGCAATCGCGGCGAACGCTGCATGCTCTCGGGCAACTGTATGCGTCCGATCGCACAGTGGTGGTGTTCCCGGCGGGACGGACATCGCGCCCTGGAAAGGATGGTCTGCTGGGAGAATACCCCTGGGACCATATGTTTGTGCGTAAAAGCCGGCAGTGCAACCGGCAAATCCTACCTGTTCATATTTCCGGTCGTAACAGCAATTGGTTTTACCGGGTCTGGCGTTGGCGGCAACGGCTGGGGATCGATAAGACCATCGAGATGTTTCTGCTGGTGGAGGAAATGCTGCAGCGGCGGGGCCAGGAAATCGTGTTGACAATCGGACGTTCGCAGGATGTTGCGGCATTGGTTGCGGCGCAGGGGGGCGATCGACAAGCGGCAGATTGGTTGCGTTTGCATACGCAAGCGTTAGGGGAGGTTTGAAGGTTGAGGTTTGAAGGGTGGAAGGGGGAGGCCTTTGGGGGCTGTGAGCCGCTTGTAGGCTGCCTGTGCGACCACGCTGGAGCGTGGCGTTCCCAGGAGGGATGATGATGGCGACGGAATTGATTGATCCGGTGCATCCTGCGGTTTTGGCAGAGGAGCTGCGCACGGATTTCTGCGTGGACACGTTCCGGGGGCTGGAGGTGCTGCTCTTTCGTGCCGAAGAAGCTCCGCGCACCATGCGCGAAATCGGGCGGATCAGGGAAAAAGCGTTTCGCGAGGCTGGTGCCGGCCGTAATCTTGCCACCGATCTAGATGCCCGTGACTTCGGGCAAGCTGCCTATCGGCAGTTGGTGGTCTGGGATCCAGCCGAACGCGAGATTGTGGCGGCCTATCGCTATATCTGTTGCGGCGATCATGATTTGTCGGGCGATTGCCGGCATCTGCGGACAGCCGATTTGTTTTCGTTTTCACCAAACTTTCGTAAGCAGTGGTTGCCGCATCTGATTGAGTTGGGGCGCTCGGTCGTCAATAAACAGGCCAAACGGGCGGCACTCGGCCTGTTTGCTACGTGGAGGGGGTTAGCTGCCCTCTTGTGCGAATACCCGGATATCGCAGGGTTCTATGGCAACTTCAGTGTGTACCGGGTATTGCCGACGGACTTGATCGATGTGATGCTGGGGTATCTCGGAACCTACCATCGCCCGGCTGAAGCATTGGTCAGCGCCCATCCTTCACTCACATATACCCAAGCCGATGCAATGCCTGCGTCTGAAACCGACCTGACACGCGAGGAAGCATTCGGGAGCTTGCAGCAACAATTTCGTGCGCGGGGCGAACGCTTGCCACCGATTCTGCTCTCCTATCTTGGTGCTGCGCCGGGTATGCAGTATCTCGGAGTCGCCGTCGATCATGATTTTGGTGATGCGCTCGAATGTGCAATCTTAATCCGCCGGGAGGATCTGGCACCCAAGGTCCAACAGCAGTTTTTGGCGGCGTATCGCAGCACAAATCCGGCACGCTTCCGGCAGTTGCGAAAACGTTGACGCCGGAAATAAAGCATATTATTATGGTACAAATCAGGAGATGTTTATGAACTTTATTGCAGTCAAAGATTTGAAGACGCCGCGCCAGGTACGCGCAAGTTTGCAGCGTGAAGGCGAGCTGTTGTTGATGAATAACGGTAAGCCGATGGCATTGCTGCTTGATATTGGCCCTGATGATGATGCGTTGGCCTTGGTTGAAAGTACGCGTGAGGCGCGTAGTCGTCTGGCTTTGAGCCGGGTGCGGGAGGCGGCTCGTCAAAGCGGTGCTGCCTTGATGACGCCAGAAGAGATTGAGCGTGAGATTGCGCAAGCGCGGGTCGAGCGGAGGCGTAGGCAGTGAGAGTTGCCGTGTTCGACACCAATGTAATTGTTTCGGGTATGTTGTCGCCGCATGGTCCGCCGGGCATGATTGTGGATCGTCTGCGATGCGGTCTGCTCGTGGCGGTGCTCGATGACCGCATTTTCGGCGAGTACGCCGAAGTACTGGCGCGTCCGCGACTGGGATTACCGCAGGAAGAGGTTCGACTTGTGTTGCGGATCATCCGGCGCCGAGCCCGAATGGTGGATGGAAGCCCCGAAATCGACAGTGCTCGTTTACCCGATCCGGACGATGCCCCTTTTGTGGCCTGCGCTTTGGCGGCCGGAGTCTCTCTTGTGACGGGTAACCTACGTCATTTTCCCAAACGGGTAACGGGCACGGTTCCTGTTTTGACACCAGCAGATTTTCTAAGACAGGGGCATGATGATGCAGGCGCATGAAGAGAACGTGTGGAAGGCGACGCTGGGGATTGCGGAAGCGTATCTGGCCGCGGAAGCAGGCGGGGCGTGCTTGGATGCACGTACGCCGGAGCAGTTGCTGGCAGAGGTGCCCTTTGGTTTGCCGGAGGAAGGGCTTGCGTTGGAGGATTGGGTCGATCGGCTCAAGCAGGTGATGGCGGCAACGCCCTCTTCGTCGAGTCCACGTTTTGTGAATCAGCTTTTTGGTGGCCGGATTCCGGAGGCGGTGGCGGCGGATATGCTGGCATTGCTGGCCAACAGCTCGATGTACACGTTCAAAGCGGCCGGTGCCCAGGTGCTGGTGGAGCAGGCGGTGCTGGGGCGGTTGCTTACGGCGGCGGGGATGTCGGGCGGCGAGGGCAGCTTTGTGCCGGGGGGCTCGGCTGCAAATCTGGCAGCCATGCTGATGGCCCGCAACCGGGCGGTGCCCGCATCGCGGGATAGCGGCATGGGCGGGGTGCGCGGGACGGTCTACACGTCGGTCGAGTCGCATTACTCGATTCGGAAGAATGCCGGGATTCTGGGGTTGGGACGCAAGCATGTGCGCCTGATTCCGGTGACAGGCGCTGGGCGGATGGATGTGCCGGCACTGGATGCGGCGATTGCGGCGGATCTCCGGAATGGGTTTGTACCAGTACTGGTCAATGCGACGGCGGGGACGACGGTGCGTGGTGCCTTTGATGATATTGCGGCAACGGGTGCTGTGGCGCACAAATATGGCGTTTGGTTGCATGTGGATGGCGCGTTGGGCGCAACGGTGCTGCTCTCGCCCAAGTGGCAGCATCTGATGGAAGGTCTGGCGGCCGCTGACAGCCTCGCCTGGAATCCGCACAAGATGATGGGACTGGCGTTGCAGACGTCGGTTGTGCTGGTGCGCGAGCAGGGTTTGCTGGCGGGCAGCCTGGATGAGACGGCCGATTACTTGTTCCAGTCGCATGCGGATGATTTCAATCCCGGGCATCGCTCCCTGTTGTGCGGACGGCGCAACGATGCCTTGCGGTTGTGGTCGGCCTGGTGCCGGATTGGGGATCGCGGTTGGGAACAGCGGGTTGACAGGCAGATGGCACTGGCTGCTTATGCTGCTGAAAGAATCCGCGTCGGGCCACAGTTGGCATTGCTCGAACCGCCGCCGCTGATCAATGTCTGCTTCAATCGCGTCGGTGTTCCCGCGGAAGCTGTCTGCACCGCCCTGGATCGCTACGGTGAAATCAAGATCGGCTACGGGCAGGTTGGAGAGACAACAGGCATCCGGTTGGTGTGCGCGAATCCGGAGATCGGCGAGGCGGGGATTGATGTGATCCTGGATAGATGTTTGAAGGTTGATGTTTGACTGACCGTTGGGCGGGCTGTGAGTTGCTTATGGGCCACGCTGGAGCGTGGCGTTCCCAGGGGTGGTGTGCTGCTGGAGTTCTGGAAGTGCCAGGTTCCAGCCTGGGATGTGGCCGTTTGAGGCGGGTTACCAGATGGCGAGCGGGCAGTGCTCAAGGATGTGGCGATCCTTGGTGAGAAGGTGTGCGTTTCCGGCAATGGCCTGCGCGGTAATCACGCGATCGAACGGATCCCGTGTCCATGACTGCTGGATGCTTTCAAGGATAACGGAGGCAAAGGGCAAGTTGCAGAAGGTCAGGCCAATCTGCTGCGAGAGCGACTCGATGATCAGGGCGGAGTCAACCGTAAGCCGATCGATTTCTCGCAGGTAGGCAAGTTCAAGCTGGACAATGGGAGAAATATACAGATCTTCTGCCTCGATTCGCTCGACAGCCATTGGTGAAAGTAGACCGATCTGTCCGGCATAGAGCCAGACGACAACATGGGTATCAAGATAGATCATGTTCCCATTCGCCTTCCCAATCAAGATGAACAAGTGATTCTGGATCGCCCTTGATGCAGGCGTGTGAAACGAGACGGTCCAGCTTGGTTGGAGACTTCGCTCGGCAAATTTTCAGTATCGTATTTTTACGTGAAACGGTTAGAGGTCGTCCGTTCTCGGCGACTTCATCTAATAAACGATAAATGTTGCTGCGCAGGCGAGATGCAGTAATCATAACAATCCCTTTTTGATACGTACGTATCATTCAATAATATGCGTACGTAGTCAATGCTGTTTTTCGGTTTATCCGGCCACTTGCAATCCTCATAATGTCGATCTGTAAGAAGCTGGGAACTCGGGCGACAGACGGGCATGAAGATGTGATAGTGTGTTGAAGACAGGAGATTGAAATGCAAGAGATGTGGAC
>JBLRXB010000124.1:0-6487 GCA_047920915.1 Kiritimatiellia bacterium | reverse complement strand
AATTGAACGAGCGAGCCGACAAATATGCCGCGAAGCTCAAGACCATGTGGTGCGAGGAAACGGGCATGTTCCTGAACCAAAAGCTGACGACCGGCGAGTCCTGCAAACGGTTGTCTCCTACGCATTTCTATCCCTTGCTGGCGGCGGTGGCCACGCCGGAACAGGCCAAACGGATGATCGACGTGCATTTCTTCAATCCGGATGAGTTCTGGGGGGAATGGATTTTGCCATCGATTGCCCGGAACGATCCGGCTTATCCAGACCAGGAGTATTGGCGCGGCCGTATCTGGGCCCCGATGAACTTCCTCGTGTATTTGGGCTTGCGGAAGTACGATTTGTCAGAAGCGCGCAAGGCGCTCGTGGAAAAATCCGAGAAATTGCTGTTGCAAGAGTGGCATGAGCATGGTCATGTTCACGAAAATTACCACTGTGAGACCGGCACAGGTTGCGACGTTGGCAGCAGCGATGCGTTCTATCACTGGGGCGGTTTGCTGGGTATGATCAGCTATTTGGAGAGCAGGGGGATCGACTGCTAGTTGCGCGTGACGAATCGTGCGGCGATGGTTATAGTTGTGAGCGTTTGTAAGTGGGTTGCTGTTGATGCGAACATTCGTTGTATAGGTAACAGGAGGATGACATGTTGTTTATGCCGATGAGTTATTGGTTGTTTGCAATCCCTGGTTTGATTCTGGCGGGACTGGCGACGATGCTGACGAAGTCGACCTTTGCGCGTTATTCGCGTGTGGCAGCGTCTTCCGGTCTTACGGGTGCGCAGGCTGCGGCACAAATGCTGGCAGCGCGCGGGATTTATGATGTGCGCATTGAACCCGTTCGAGGTTTTTTGAGCGACCATTATGATCCGATGCATCGCACGCTGCGTTTGTCTCCGGATGTATACGGTTCTCGTTCTTTATCGGCGATTGGTGTGGCATGTCATGAGGCCGGCCATGCCCTGCAGCATGCGGCCGGTTATGCGCCTCTTTCGCTGCGCTCGGCACTGGTGCCACTGGCCAGTTTCGGGAGTAATGCCGCCTATATCTTTCTCATGTTGGGTCTGTTTTTCCAGGCGCAAGCATTGGTGCAGCTTGGTGCAATTGTTTTTCTGGGGGCCGTGGCCTTTGCGCTGATCACACTGCCGGTGGAGTGGAATGCGAGCGCGCGGGCTAAGGTGATGATGGTGCAAAGCGGTATTGTTTCGCAGCGTGAGGCGGCAGATGCGGGCCGCGTGCTGAATGCAGCCTTCATGACGTATGTGGCGGCGGCGGTTTCGGCGTTACTCACACTCCTGTATTACTTGCTGCGTTCCGGTTTGCTTGGCGGGCGCCGTAACTAAAGTTTTTTGCGGTGCAGGAGCCTTCCATGCGGCATGTATTTACATGGTCCTGGCAGGCAGCCAGCAACAGAGGAGTAGGGATGAAAAATGTAATTTTTCCGGTTCCGTGCAAAATGCGTGTTGCGCAGGCGAGAGTTGCGTTGGGTGGTGCAGACTGGATTGTGTTGCCGGCGGGGTGTAGTCGTCGTTTGCGAGAGCATATTGAGGATGGTGCGGGGCGCTTGTCGGCCTGCTTGAACCGTGCGTTGCAGATTGTGCCGGTGGTTCCCCGGCAAGGGGACGTTTTGTTGGCTCTCAGGCTTGTCAAACGTGGCATTCCTGCGCAGGGGTACAAGCTTACGCTTTCGGACAACATACGGCGGATTGAGGCTTGTGATGAGGCCGGGTTATTTTACGGCTATCAGGCCTTTCGGCAGTGGATCGAGCAGTATGGCAACCATCCCCCGGTTATCGATATTGAGGATGCGCCTGATTTTGCACAGCGCGGTGTGATGCTCGATGTGAGTCGCTGCAAGGTGCCGACAATGGAAACCTGCAAGCGATTGATCGATCGGCTTGCCGGATTACGTATCAATCAGATTCAGCTCTATATTGAACATACGTTTGCGTTTTCGGCCCACCAGACGGTTTGGGCTGATGCGAGTCCGTTTACCCATGCAGAAATCATGGAACTGGACCAGTATTGTGCGGATCGTTTCGTGGAACTGGTTCCCAATCTGAATTCCTTCGGGCATGTGGAGCGTTGGCTACGGCATCCTGAATACCGCCATCTCGCAGAATGCCCCGATATGGAGCGTTGTTCCACGCTGGCACCGAATCAAGCCAGTTTACGTTTTCTGGAGGAGCTGTATGATGAGTATTTACCGTGTTTTTCGAGTTCAATGTTCAATGTTGGCTGTGATGAAACCTGGGAGTTGGGTAAGGGGCGTAGCAAGAAACGGTCCGCTCAGATTGGCACTACGGCGGTGTATCTGGAATTCTTGCTGAAAATCCACAGGCTTGTCACAAAGAGTGCCAAGCGCATGCAGTTCTGGGGGGATATAATCCTGCATCAGCCCGAATTGATTGCGCAATTACCCAAGGATATGATCGCATTGAATTGGGGGTATGAGGCAAACCACCCATTCGCAAAGCAGAGTCCGGCCTTTGCAGCGGCCGGGATTGATTTTTATGTGTGTCCGGGCACGAGTGCCTGGAATAGCATTACGGGGCGCACCGACAATGCGCTGGCAAATCTGGCACTTGCGGCGCAGCACGGTAAGGACAATGGTGCGAGCGGGTACCTGATCACGGATTGGGGTGATGGAGGGCACCATCAAGTATTACCGATGAGTTATATGGGGTTTGCCGCTGGGGCCGGCTATAGCTGGAATTTGGCGGCAAATCGCCAGGCCGATCTCGCGGACGTTGTGAGTCGACATTTCTTTCAGGACGCCAGCGGCGTATTGGGGCAATTCCTGTTGGATCTGGGGCGTACGCTTAACCGGCTACCGGGACTCAAGCGAGGCAATTGTTCGGCGATCAACCAGATGCTTTTCTGGCAGCCGCAACGGTTGGAATTGGAGAAGGTGACGGCTGCACAATTCCGGCGTGCGGGTGACTGGCTGGCGAAGCTTGAGGGGATGTTCCCGATGGCGCGTCCGCAGTGTAGCGATCGGGATCTTGTTTTTCAGGAACTGCGCCATGCGATTGCATCCAGTAGATATGCGCTGTGTCGTGGCCAGATCATCAAGTCAGGGGGTGGAGACAAACAGGCGCTCGCTTTCCGATTGCGCGAACTCGTGATCTCGCATAAAGCGCAATGGCTTGCCCGCAATCGTTTAGGCGGGTTACAGGAGAGTGAAGATCTTTTGCGCAAGACAATGGTCGGGTAATCCCGGGAGTGCCGGCAAGAATATTCTGTTTGCGTTCGATGGCACAGGGGAGTATATGACACAGGCAAATGCTTGGTTGCGACGCTCATGTGGCACAATTTCTGGGGATGAACCTTTTGCGCGTCAGAGTACTTGCGCGTCAGATTATTTTTGTGGCTGATTGAAAGGATAGTAGCATGGTACCATCGGAACCCGATCCATTGCATGGCACGATCCTGTTGCTCGAGGATGAGCCAGCGGTTTTACACAGTACGACGCGTATGCTGGAAAAGCTGGGATGTACGGTCCTTGCTGTGTCCGATCCGCAAGAGGCTTTGGCAATCGGGAAGCGCCTTGGTAGCAAAATCGATCTTCTGATCAGTGATGTGGTCATGCCTTCGATGAATGGCCAGGAATTGGGGCGATTGTTGCGCGAATCCAATCCCCAATTGCCCATTCTTTTTATGTCTGGCTACAATGCGGATATCGTTGGCCCCAATGGGGTGCTGCATGAAGGAATTTCTTTTATTGGGAAGCCGTTCCGGATGCATGATCTTGAGGCAAAAGTTCGCCAGCTAATTCAGTTGGAGTGGTAGGCTGCTCGTATTTCCTCACCAATAATGCGCAATCCCTCTTGCACGGTATCCGGTGGTTGCGAGTAATTGATGCGGATGCATTCATTTTGATGGGGCCAATCGTCTTTGAGGCCATAAAAGAAGTAATGTCCTGAGACAACAAGAACGCCACGCGCTTTGAGGCGTTCGTACAGCTGGCGCGAATCAATCGGCAGATTCGGACACCACAGCCAGAGGAAGAGTGCACCTTCGCATTTGTGGATGCGCCAAGGTAGGTCGGCCGGGAAAAATGCATCTACCCATTGCATTGCAGCTGCGAGGCGCCGCTCGTAGAAAGGACGTACGATGTCCCGGCTGAGCTTCAGAATGCGACCATTCTCAATTGCAGGCGTGATGAGTGCTTGTCCAATATTGCCGTTGGCCAAGCTGATTACAGCATTCGCAGCACGTAGCGCACGAATGACCGATTCAGTCGCGACCACGATACCGGTGCGTGTCCCTGGCAGTCCAAGTTTTGAAAGGCTCAAGGTGAGGATGATATGCTCGTCCCAGATGGGGGTGGCATCGGTGAAGACGATGCCGGGGAAAGGTACCCCGTACGCACTGTCGATAAAGAGAGGGATGTTAGCCGCTTTGGTGACTGCCGATAAGTGCTGCAATTCTTGATCCGACATTACATTACCGGTGGGATTGGTCGGGCGCGATACGCAGACTGCACCAATATGATCAGCCAGCTGCAGGTATTCAAAATCAATATGGTATTTGAAGGCATGCGCACCGATTTCTTCGATGATCGGGCGTCGCGCGGTAAAGAGTCCGGGATGTATCCCCTGATCGGCATAGCCGATATATTCCGGCATCAACGGCAGCAAGACTTGTTTTTGGCTGCCATCCGCAAAATGACCTGCCAGCATATTGAAGAGGATAAAATATGCGGTTTGGCTACTATTGGTCACGGCAATATTTTGCGGTCCAACATCCCATCCAAATTGGTCGCGCAGCAGTTCTGCCATGGCGTGCAAGAAGTGCGGATTTCCTTGTGGGGTATCATAATTGCATAAGATCGCATCGAGTAGTGCCGGATTGTGCTGCAATCTACTCCATTCCTGTCGCCAAACGGCTTGTATGTCTGGAATCGCGGCCGGGTTGCCGCCGCCCAGCATCAACATGCCGCTCGACCCGCTCATGGCTTTGCCAAGATCATCCATCAATTCCATGATGCCGGAATCCGCGGCCAATTGTTGTCCAAATGTAGAAAAATGAAGTTGCATGCCCACTTTTGACTGGCTTGATTGTTTTCGCAGCATGGCTCAAAGCATATGCCAGCATGCCTCGCGTTTGCGCTTTGCAGATGATTATGCGCCGGAGATGGTAATCTCGATAATGTGTTCCATAAAGGTCAATTGATCGAGCAGTTTCCCGGATGGTGCCTTGTCAATGGCCAGAGAGCAAGATGCGGTTTCGCCACCGGCAAAGATGAGATTTTGCAGATCCTCGATATTGATACCCTCGTTACGCAAGGCATCGAAGACAGCAGCGAGAACGCCGACGCGGTTATAGTGGCGTACGACCAGTGTGGGGCCTGCTCCTCGCACGGTGCGCAGATTGACAACATTGGGTGGCGTGGTGCCTCCCATGAATACATGCACGACTCGTACGGCCTCAGCGGCAATAGCTTCTTCGGCTTGTTCGGTTGATGCCCCGATGTGGGGCGTACCGGTAACTTTGGCCGCCAGTTCCATCTGGGGGAATTCGCCTTTGCTGCCAGCGGGTTCGTTGGCAAACACATCCAACCCGACCTTAATGCCTTTGGTTGCGATGGCCTCTTCCAAAGCGGTCTGGTCAAGAATGTCGCCACGAGCGGTATTGATAAAAATGGCCCCTTTGCGCATTGCGGCAAAAAAGGCGGTGTCGAGCAATCCCTTGGTCTCCTTGGCCGCTGCCAGATGGACGCTGATGGCGTCCGCCTTCTTGGCTACTTCGACAGGGTTACCACAGAAGCCGATACCCAGTTCCTCGGCCTTTTCAAGGGTCAGACTGCGCGAATAGGCAATAACTTGCATGTCCATGGCCAGAGCCCGCTGGATGACTGCCATGCCGATCGAGCCGGTTCCGATGATGCCAAGTGTGCGTCCCTTGAGTCCGGCACCTTTGCCATACTTGCCTTTTTCCCATTGACCGCTGCGCAGGGATTGTGTGGCATCAGCAATACCGCGATCGCAGGCAATCAGAAGACCGATGGCCAGTTCGGCGACCGCGTCCGTGTTCTTGCCGGGACAATTGGCGACATAAACACCGAGCTTGGATGCCGCTTCAAGATCGATGGTGTTGACGCCGGCACCGGCGCGTACGATCAAGCTGAGGGACTTGGCGGCCTGGATGGTTTCGGCTGTTACTTTCTTGGAGCGTACAACCAATACCTTGGTGTCTCCGATGCTTGCGGGCAGGTTTTCCGCAGTAACATCCGGCTCGTAGGCAACCGTTGCACCAAGGGCTTGCAAGTCATCAATCATGCGGGGCGAAACTTTGTCGGCGACCAGAATCTTCATGGATGCTCCTTTGTGGGTTTGTTTATGCTTCCAGTAATATCATGGTGGGAATGTGGATTCAAATCCGAAGTGTGGGTAACGGGGTGATGGGGCGTATCTCCCTTTATGTTGCGTGCAACATAAAGGGAGCTGCCCCGAGGTGATACTGATGAAAAACTTGTGAGATCGGTGGACGAC
>JBLRXB010000123.1:0-6515 GCA_047920915.1 Kiritimatiellia bacterium | reverse complement strand
CTCCCCGTGCGAGACAAGGCAGATCTCAACACGAATACATACTTGCTATAACCTTTTATACTTTTTTATAAAACGTTTGATACCCCTACCCCAATATCCACTTCTTATTATACCAGAACCACTGCTCCGGCTGCGCCCGAATGGCCCGATCAAACTCGGTAAACACGATCTGCATCATCCGCTGCACATCCGCTTCCACCGACAAGGACATATCGGGCACCAGAATCATCTTGATAGCAACGCGGTGCTTACACCACCCGATGCGTCCAAATACAGCGACCAGCAGAGAAACGCCAGCGCGCCGTGCAAACAAAGCAGCACCGGCCCCCACGCTGGCCTTGTGTCCAAGAAAATCAACCAGAACGCCGCCATCATCAACGCGCAAATCTGCCAGCATGGCCAGCGTTTCGTGATCACGCAAGCGACGCAAGATCTGCCGATACACCCCATCCCCCACCGGCAAACAGGCAATACCTGTCGCGCCCCGCATCGCATGCAATTTTCGATCAACCAGCAAATTCTTTTGCGTCTTGAAAATCACAAATACACGCGCTGCCACCTGCTGCAACATACGAGCTGCAATTTCAGCGCAGCCCATATGCATCGAAACCGCCACCAACCCATGCGCGGGAATACCTGCTGAGGCAAAGCCCCGATAGACTTCATCACAATCCACCACATGTCGCTGCAACCAGACCGTATCCATTTTCGATACCCGCAGGGTGTCAATCACATTAAAGACCAGATTCCGCCAACTCAGCCACGCAATGGCACGCACACGAGACGGCGGTAAATCCGGAAATACCTGCCGGATCCGGGCATAAACGATATTGCGACGGTACCGTACCAGATAATGCCCGAACCAAGCCGCCACCCACCCGATCAGCAAAGCCCCCCGATACGGAAGCAACCGGAACACACCCACCCAGAAGCAGACGATGCCGTATTCCAACCAATGTTTCAAACGATACCTCATAAAACCGCAAACTCCTGGCCATCTACTATCACGCAAACGCCCTCCCGCAAAGCCAAATCACCGCAACGCTTCGCCCCCACAAGAAATAAACATGCCGGAAAAAGTTGACAGCAATAGATCCTGTCCGCTAGATTGCCTGACCATGCTTCACATGCCAACGTAGCTCAGTCGGTAGAGCAGCTCACTCGTAATGAGCAGGTCGTCGGTTCGATTCCGACCGTTGGCTCCAGCCTTCGCAACGAGCAAAGCGAGGCGCGAAGGCTGCCCGCCGTAGACAGTCGTAGCGGAGCGAAGACTGCGAAGGAGGGCGTTTGACCCAGCTCGTCGACTACGGCGAGCAGGCCAGCCTTGAACAGGACACGAAAATGCGATCAACAGAATTCACCTACGTATACCTTCTGCGCAGCAAGCTAAATCCCGAGCAAATCTACACCGGGTACACAACGGATCTCGAACAGCGACTAAAAGACCACAACCGCGGACACGTGCACCACACCGCAAAGTATGCGCCTTGGCAAATCGAGGCGGCGGTAGCATTTCGAGATAAAACAAAAGCACAGGCTTTTGAAAAATATCTAAAAAGTGGATCCGGGCGTGAATTTGCGCGCAGACACTTTTGATGCCTTCGCAACGAGCAAAGCGAGGCGCGAAGGCTGCGAAGGAGGGCGCCTTACTCATCCAGCCAGCGCCGGGTACGAAACCCGCCATCGCCATCGCCAAAACGCCGGGGCAACTCGATTGCACCTGTTCCTCCCGCACCTGTGGCATCGGATCCACGCATTTGCTGGACATCGTCCGCTAGCCAGCCCCACCCGGATCGTTCCCTGGGAGAGGCAGGAAAAAGCCCGCTGGCCCCCAAACCGTAATCCGCATCAGCCTCAGCGGCTTGTCGAGGCAACCGTGACGGCGGCAACGGTGGCGGCGCAACCGTACCATAATCCGCGAACCCCGTCTGACGCAAACGCATATCCGGCCCTAGATCTGCCCAGCGTTGCTGTAATAATGCGATGGCGGTATCCCCCTCAACCAACCTGACCTGTTGCAGGGACGAACCCCCTGCTTGGTCAACAGCAAACCATACTGCCTCATCCGGCAAGGCCGGCGGCTCCGCCAAAGACCCGGACCGCCAGTGCACGCCGACATGCAATACCGCCAGTATCGCGGCTAACAACCATACGCGCATGTGCTTTCGTATAACAAACGTATGCATCGCCCCCCCTCCTTTATCCCGGCACATATCTGCCAATATTACCCGATTGGCAACAAGCTTAATCCTCCGCAACCCTCCGCGCGCCCATATCCAATTCCGGTGGCGCATAAGCCTCACCACCTGTAATGGCCGCCGCATCCGCAAACGCGGGATGATTTCCCGCAATCACGATCGTGACCTCCCCTTTGACCTTCTTATCCTTGAACTGCAACGCAAGCGCAGAAAGCCCACCGCGAACTACGCGCTCATGCACTTTTGTGAGCTCCAGACAAACCGCCGCCTCCCGATTGCCGAGTGCCTCGAAGGCCGCTGCAAGGGATTTGCCCACACGATAGGGCGACTCAAAAAATACCAGCGTATGCGCCACATCCGCCTCATCAGCAAAAAAGCGGTGTAAAGCACCTGGCTTACGCGGCGCAAACCCCTTGCATGTAAAACTGGCGGCAGGCAACCCCGAAACCATCAGTGCCGCCGTGACCGCACTCGCCCCCGGAATTGCCTGCATCGGGTGCCCGGCCTGCGCCGCTAGACGCGCGATCCGATACCCTGGATCACTAATGCCAGGGGCACCACCATCCGTACAAATTGCAACCCGCAACCCTGCTTCAAGCTTTCCCATAAGATACGTTGCCGTCCGCAATTCGTGCGGATCCCTGTACGATACCAGTTCGGTCGGACGGGCAATCTCAAAATGCGTCAGTAAGGCCCGCGTACGCCGCGTATCCTCACACGCAATCACATCCGCCTCGCGTAAAATACGAACCGCCCGCGGCGTCATATCCTCCAGATTGCCAATCGGCGTACAAACAAAACTCAACACGCTTGCTCCCTCTGTTTTACCGCATCACAAGAATCACCCGTATCCCTGCTCCATCCACGCATCGTCCCACCATCACGTTTCCCACGGCGGCGGCGGCGGCGGAACAGGTGCCAGATAAGCACCACGCCCCTCTAGCCGGTCACGCAATGCCGCCTTCAAGGCTGGCAGTCCCTCGCCCGTTCGGGCACTCACCACAATGGCCGCCGGAAATGCATCCATCCACGCACCCCGCGCCTCTGGCACCAGACAATCCATCTTATTCAAAACCAGTAGCGTCGGCACGGCATCGGCCCCGATCTCGCGCAGGGTCTCACCTACCACACGTAGATGATCCTCGCGCTGTGGATCGCTCGCATCCAACACTACCAGCAGAATATCGGATTCGACCGCGACATCAAGCGTTGAACGAAAGGACGCTACCAAACCATGCGGCAAATGGCGAATGAAGCCCACCGTATCGGATAGTAACGCTAAGCGATCCGGCCCCAGATAGACTTGCCGCGTTTTTACATCCAACGTCGCAAACAAGCGATCATCCACATAGGCACCAGCACTACTAAGGGCATTCAGCAACGTACTCTTGCCTGCATTCGTATAGCCCACCAGACTCACCGTCGGCCAACGCTGACGTTCACGCGTCCGACGCCCGCGGGCACGCAATATCTCCAACTTGCCCTTCAGCTCCTTGATCCGCTTGCGCATCGGATCATTGCGCAATTGCAACGGACTCTCCCCCGGACCGCGCATCCCGATCCCACCCTGGAACCGCTGCTGCTTGCTCGATACCGGAATCCGCGACACCAGATATTCAAGCTGCGCCAACTCGACCTGCCCTTTGGCCGTCGCCGAGGAGGCCCGCCGCGCAAATATCTGCAAAATCAATTCCGTCCGGTCGATCACATGAATGCCAAGCGATTGATCCAAATTATTCACCTGCACCGGCGTCAAATCATTGTCCGTTATAATCAGATTCGCCTGTGCATGCCGACAAGCAAGCTGAATTTCCTGCAACTTCCCCTCCCCGACCAAAAACTGGGGGGTCGGATGCCGACGACGCTGCGTAACGCGCCCCGCCACCACAACACCGGCGGTATCAGCCAAACGCTCCAATTCTGCCAGGGAATCAGCCGCCTCCGCTTGCGATTGCCGAAAGGGAATCAGTTGCACAAGGATCGCACGCTCGCTTGCCTCTTCATGCGGACGACTATATTGCTTCACAAAAGCCCCCGTTCCCGCAACCACACAACACCCTCCCCGGCAAGACTTCCGGAACGCACCCTGTGCTCTTCCCGGCGCAACATTTTTCGACTCTTGACGGTTGGCCGATTGCACCACTGCACATACGCAGCGTGCACATCCTGATCATTTCGCAAGCGGCAATCCTTACCACCCCGCCACTGACCACGCGGATACTGGAATACCCAGCAATGCGCGCCCAGATTCAATGGACAACCATGACATTTACGAACCGGTTTGTGATGCTGCAATATCACCCTCCTGAAACTCTCGCCTGACACCCCTCAACATATGCCCAAATGCCTTCCTTGACAAGCCGCCACCGCACCAAATACAAACGCACCGTGCTCCCAACACACAATATCCAGTTCCACCCCCGTGTTCACACGGGATGCTGCAACGCAACCGAACATTCCTCCCGCCCTCGGCATGCATACCCGGCACCTAACTTACGCATTTTACAAACCAATCTGCGGTGTGCTACTATTCCGGCATGCTAAATCGAGGAAAGGTCATACCATGAGAAGTAATCAAATCAAAGCGGGCCCCGAACGCGCCCCGCACCGTAGCCTGTTGCGTGCCACAGGCCTTACAGCAGCCGACATGCCCAAGCCCTTTATTGCGGTCTGCAATTCGTACGACCAGATTGTACCGGGGCATACCCATCTGGACCAAGTCGCCAAAATCATCAAAAAAGAAATTCAAAAAGCGGGTGGTGTACCATTTGAATTCAACACCATCGGCGTCTGTGATGGACTGGCCATGGGCCACGCCGGCATGAAATACTCGTTGCCCTCGCGCGACATCATTGCCGACTCCGTAGAAGCCATGCTTAAAGCACATTGTTTCGATGCCGTCATCTGCATTCCGAACTGCGACAAAATCGTGCCCGGGATGCTGATGGGGTCGATACGAGCCAACATACCCACCCTTTTTGTCAGTGGTGGCCCGATGGCCGCAGGAAAGATGCCCGATGGCAGCGTCATCGACCTCGTAAGTGTCTTCGAGGGCGTTGCGGCACACGGCCAAAACAAAATCAACCAGCAGGAATTGACCTGCATCGAGGAGAACGCCTGCCCGGGATGCGGTTCCTGCTCCGGTATGTTCACAGCCAATTCGATGAACTGCCTCTGCGAGGCAATCGGTCTGGCACTCCCGGGTAATGGCACCATTCTGGCAAACGACCCACGCCGTAAAACCCTATATCGAAAGGCGGCTCGCCGTATCGTACAACTGGCTCTCGATGGCGGCCCGCTTCCACGCGACATCATAACACAAGAAGCCATCGACAACGCCTTCGTTCTCGATATGGCCATGGGCGGATCCACCAATACGGTTCTCCATACCCTAGCCATCGCGCATGAGGCCGGTGTCAAATATGATCTGCACCGGATCAATAAAATATCGCAACGTTGCCCGAACATTTGCAAGGTCGCCCCCTCCTCGAATTACCATATCGAGGATGTCGACCGCGCCGGCGGCGTCAGCGCCATTCTCAGCGAAATCGGAAAAATCCCGGACCTGCTGCATAAGCGCTGCCCCACCGTTACGGGCAAAACACTTTGGCGCAATGTATCCAAGGCAAAGATCGCGGATCCCCAAGTCATTCATTCGATTGAAAACCCCTACTCCAAGGATGGCGGACTTACCATTCTGCATGGCAATCTGGCCGAACAAGGAGCCGTCGTCAAAAAGGCGGGCGTTGCCGCCAATATGCTCGTATTCGAAGGCAGCGCCGTTATCTTCAATTCGCAGGAAGAAGCGTGCGAAGGTATTCTAGGGGGCCGCGTCAAAGCGGGCGATGTCGTCGTTATCCGCTACGAAGGCCCCAAAGGCGGCCCCGGTATGCAGGAAATGCTCGCCCCTACCTCCTATATCATGGGACAAGGCCTCGGCGAAAGTGTTGCCCTGATCACGGACGGCCGCTTCTCCGGCGGCACACGCGGCGCCTGCATCGGGCACATCTCACCAGAAGCCGCCGAAGGTGGCCTCATCGCGTATCTGCAGGATGGCGACCGTATCCGGATCAATATCCTCGAACGCACATTGGAAGCGGTGCTGGACGAAGCTACACTCGCGCAACGCAAAACAAACGTTGTCCCGCCACCACCGCGCACCGTCGATGGGTACCTCCGCCGCTACAGCAAACTCGTAAACAACGCTTCCACGGGTGCCATCCTGGACTAGCCAGCAACTTCAGAGAAAGACTGCAGACCTTTCCGGGTAACAACTACGGCACCGCAGCCCCCCCCCCTGGGAACGCCAAGCTCCAG
>JBLRXB010000122.1:0-6704 GCA_047920915.1 Kiritimatiellia bacterium | reverse complement strand
AGCATAGGAAGGTGGCGATTGCCGGTACGGTGGCGATTGAGGTCGCGAATTTCGCCCAAGGCCATAGCGTCCCAGCGGTAGCGAATGCCGATGCGTTTCAATGCGCTACCCGTCCAGCCATAGCGATTGTGATGATGGGCCAATGCGGCGGTGATGGCGGTTGCGGTGATGGCTGGCGGTACGCTGATGTCCATGGTGGCGATGGGGTCGGCTTCAGCGCTGGCGGCATCCGCTGTGAGATTGGCGGGCAATCCTTCGGAAGATGCTTGTTTGGCCAGCTCGAGAAATTCCTCCCAGATCCCTGTGGCAATGCCTTCTTGCCGTGTGGCATGTTTGAGCAGGCGTGGAGAGGCCAGGGCGAGTTCTTCCTGAATAAGCGTTCCGAGCCGATGAGGCTCCGGCAGGGGGTGTGACAGCAGGTATTGGCAGAGTTGCACCCAGCCGCGTGCGGACATGACTATCATCATGTTGGTGTTGGCTGCTGCAGGCAAGAAGTAGCGCGCGCGATCGAAGCGGTAGTTGCGCAGCATGCGGGCGACGGTTTTTTGTGATTTTTCGTCGGTGGCAGCTAGCAGTGCCTTGGGGATGGCCGTGCGTGCGGGTTGGGCCTCACCAATTGATTCCCACAGGGCGAGGGCGTCGCGGTATGCATCGAATGCGGCTTGCATATCTTTGCGCCATCGCGAGACCTGGGAGGGGGGGATGCCAAGGTTTTCGGGGTCGGGCAGGGCATCGGGATCGATCTCGATATAGCGGGTGGAGGATTCCTGTCCGCCGGCAGTCGGGCACAGGGACCATACATGACATGCCAGCCAGATGGAGATGTTATCAAGAAAGATCGCTACGGGTGCCATGTCGGCAATGGATTGGTGGCCATAGTCAACCATGCGAAAGATGGCGTCGACGGACCGGTCCATGTTTTCAGGATCGATGCGGGCGAGGATGGATTCGAGCCCCTCGTTATTGCGTGAGTAGCGGGCACCTGAGGCGGCGAGTAGTTCGGGGGTCAGTGCGGTGCGTCCGGCTGCCTGCGCCTGCTCGGTCGGAAGAAGAGAGACAAGAGTAGCTTTCATGATTTATCGGAGAGCGATGGGTGCGCCGAGAATTTCCTTTAGGAGAATGGCCTGCCGTTGGGAATGGCGATTCTTGAGAAGGTTGCGTAATTCCCGGGTTGCCGGGCGTTGCCGCGTTTGGCTGGTTTCTGCTGGTGCCACGGTTTTTCTGGGGAGGGGCGTTTGCATGACCCGTGCATTCGAAAGCCTTTCGGGTGCGGGTGGCGATTTCCGCGGGCGGGATTGTCGTTTGATGGGGGGGGGGCGTGGCGCTAACTGCTGGACGGGCAGGCCGAGGTTCTCCAGAAAATTCCGGAGTTCCTCGTTGTTCTGTGATGGTTGTGGCGCAGGTTTGTCTGCTGACCGCTCGGCATCCCAGCGCTCCGCGTCAGGCGTGGAGCGGTTGGGCTGCTGCTGCGGTGCCGCAGACTGGAATTTCTTGGCACCTTTGATCACCTGGGCGATAATCGAAACAACGATAATAATCAGCCAGATGATGCCATCAATGTTTGCGAGATAGGGCACGTGGCACCTCTCCTAGAGTTCGTCGCCGGCATTGCCATCCTCGCCGGCAATCGTGCGGCGCATGGCGGTATCGGATTCGATGTTCTGCAGGCGATAGTAGTCCATGACGCCCAGTTTGCCGGAGCGCAAAGCCTCTGCCATGGCGAGCGGTACCTCGGCGCGTGCTTCCACGACCTTGGCATTCATTTCCTGCACGCGGGCGCGCATTTCCTGTTCCTGGGCGATAGCCATGGCCTTGCGACCTTCGGCTTCTGCCTGGCGCATGATCTTGTCGGCATCGGCGCGTTCGGTCTCGAGCTTGGCACCGACGTTGGCAACATCGCCCATGCCTGCAACGCTGATATCGGCGATATCAATGGATACGATTTCGTATCCGGTCTGGGCGTCGAGGCCGCTGTTGAGTACGCGTTTGCTGATCATGTCGGGATTTTCCAGGACGTCCTTATAGGTAGGGGAAGAGCCGATTGCGCTGACGATGCCTTGTCCGACACGTGCCACAATGGTTTCTTCGCCGGCACCACCGACGAGGCGCTCGATGTTGGCGCGCACCGTGACGCGTGCTTTGACGAGCAGGCGGATACCATCCTTGGCAACGGCATCGAGGCCTTGGGGTGCCTTGTCCGTGTTGGGGCAGTCGATAACTTTGGGTTGTACGCTGGTGCGCACGGCGTCTTCGACATCGCGTCCGGCCAGGTCAATGGCGGCGGCGCGGGTGAAAGACAGGGAGATGTTGGCCTTGTCGGCAGCGATCAGGGCGCGAACGACGTTGATGACGTTACCGCCTGCCAGATAGTGGGCTTCGAGTTCATTGGTGGATATCTGCAGGCCGGCCTTGATGATATTGATGCGCGCGTCAACGATCAATGCGGGATTGACGCGGCGTAGTTTCATGCCGACGAGGGACCACAGGGAAACTTTGGCGCCGGACATCAAGGCCCGGATCCAGACACCAAGGAAGTGCATGAAAATGCCAATGATGACTAATGCTGCAATAGCGAAAACGATAGCAATTACGAATCCAATTTCCTTGCCCATGTCTGTATTCTCCATTTTTTGATGACGTATTCTGTTTCCAGCCAGAAAGAGTGGTCAGGGTGAGTTTAGTAGGTCATGCAAAAAATGACAGAAAAAAGAAAGTTGACAAAAAAGAGTAAGATTATCATGATTCAAGCGTTTAATGGATATTGCGGATGATAGTGAGGGGGGTGCTGAGATGGAAACAGCTTCAAGATATCACCAAGTGGATCATTTTGTGGGTAATACGCCGTTGATTTATTTACGGCGGTTATCGGCGTTAACGGGTTGCACGCTTCTGGGCAAGGCCGAGTTTATGAATCCCGGGGGATCGGTGAAGGATCGCGCGGCGTTGGGTATTATCACGGACGCCGAGAAAAAGGGTTTTTTGCGGCCGGGGATGACGATTGTGGAGGGTACGGCAGGCAATACGGGGATTGGTTTGACGGTGATTGGTCAGGCGCGCGGGTACAAAAGTGTGATTGTGATTCCGGAAACGCAATCGGCCGAGAAAATGGAGCTCTTGCGTAATTTGGGAGCTGCGGTGCGTCCGGTGCCGGCCAAGCCTTATAAGGATCCGGACAACTACATACATATTGCGCATCGGCTGGCGGATGAGAATGGTTGGTTCTGGGCGAATCAGTTTGACAACACCGCCAACCGGGATGCGCACGAGCAGACGACGGGGCCTGAGATTTGGCGTCAGACGCAGGGCGAGGTATCGGCGTTTGTGGCGGCGATTGGTTCAGGGGGGACCTTGGGTGGCGTTGCGAGGGCCTTGAAGCGGGAGAACAGCCAGGTGCAGACGATTTGCGCGGATCCGTGCGGAGCGGCGATGTGGAACTGGTTCAACGCTGGCATTACGGAGGCGAGCGAGGGCGATTCGGTGGCGGAGGGAATCGGTCAATCGCGTGTGACGGCGAATGTTGCCGATATTCCGGTGGACCGTGCCTACAAAGTTGATGATCAGACGGCATTGACGATTATCCGGCATTTGGGGCGCGAAGAGGGGCTATTTCTGGGGTTGTCGAGTGGTATCAATATTGGTGGTGCTTTGCGGCAGGCATTGGAGCATGGTCCAGGGCAGGTGATTGTGACAATCCTATGTGATACGGGCGTGAAGTACCAGTCGAAGTTGTGCAATCGGCAATGGCTGGAGGAACAGGGTTTGAAGGATGATTTGCCGATTGAGAGTGTGGTTGGTGCGTAAGTTGTTGACGGCGACCACACCGTGGATCGCCGTGGAGAGAGTAAAAGACAGAAAAACAAAGAAGGAGAAAAGATGCATAAGAGAGTAGGTTTATTGTTGGGGGTATGGTTGTTTGCCGGGGTGTTGGCTGCGGTGGGGAGCAATGCAATTGTCGGTACGGATTGGCTGGCGGCCAATCTGGAGCGGGCTGATATCCGGGTTATTGAGGTTAGTGTGGAGCCCGGGTTGTATGAGCAGGGGCATATTCCCGGGGCGGCGAACATATCGTGGCACACGGATCTGGTGGACAATCCCAATCGCGATATTGTGACCAAGGAGAATTTTGAAAAGTTGCTGGGTGGCCTGGGTGTGACGCCGGAAACGCAGGTGATTCTGTACGGTGACCATAACAACTGGTTTGCGGCCTGGGGGGTGTGGGTCTTTCATGTGTATGGGCATGAGAATGTGAAGTTGCTGGATGGTGGTCGCAACAAGTGGATTGCGGAGCAGCGTCCATTGGACACGATCACGCCGGATTTCCGGCGGACGGCCTATCGGGTTGCGAGTGTGAATCGGGCCTTGCGAGCCCGGTTGGGCGATGTGGTGGCTGTTGCGGAGGGGGCGGCGGAGGCCCAGTTGGTGGATATTCGTTCGGCGGACGAATATCAGGGTCGGGTGATTGCGCCCCAGGGCATCCAGGAGTTAGCTGTTCGCGCGGGGCATGTTCCGGGTGCGGTCAATATCCCCTGGAGTACGGCGGTGAATCCGGCCGATGGGACATTCCGTTCGGAAGCGGAGTTGCGTGCGCTGTATGCCGCAAAGGGCGTCGATGGTTCGAAGCCAGCGATTGTGTATTGCCGGATTGGTGAGCGTTCGGCGCATACCTGGTTTGTGTTGAGCCAGATTCTGGGCTACGAGGTAAAGCAATATGATGGTTCCTGGACGGAATATGGAAATGCCGTTGGCGTTCCGATTCATAATCCGGCTGGCACCGTATGGACGGGAAAATGAGTTGCCCTGAAACAGATGTGATTCATGGCGTTGGCGCACGGGCCATTCTCTGGCGCGTGCTGGCGGGAGTGTTGACGCTTGTTGCCGTGGTGGTCTTGTTCCGGCTGCATGCCAGTGAGAACTATGGGCGCTCGTCTGCGTGGGTCTTTCTGCTGGGGCTGCTTTTCGGGTGGGTTCTGCAACGGTCGCGCTTTTGTTTCTTTTGCATGTTGCGGGATCTGTTCGAGGATCGCAATAGTCGGACGGCGTTGGCGATGCTGCTGGCGTTGGCGGTCGGGATCGTCGGGCACGTTGTCTTGTTCACGGCCTGGATTCCGAATCCGCTGGCCGGGCATTTGCCGCCGCGCGCTCATATTGGGCCTTTCAGTTGGGTGATTGCCCTGGGTGGATTTGTGTTTGGGGTGGGGATGTCGCTTTCCGGGTCCTGCATCAGTGCCCACTTGTACCGACTGGGCGAGGGTTCCAGGCTTTCGCCGGTGGCGCTGCTGGGGGGTGTTGCGGGGGCCGCGCTGGGGCTATGGAGCTGGAATACGATTTATTTGCGGGCGTTGATTTCGGCGCGGCCGGTCTGGTTGCCTGCCTGGCAGGGATTCAGTGTGGCCGTGGTGATTCCATTGTTGGTGCTGGCTGCTTTGGCGGTGTACTTGATCCGTTATTTGCCGGTCGTGCCGGCCCGCGCGGAAAGCCGGTGCAGTGTTGGTGCGATTATGCGGTCGGTTTTTGTGGATAAATGGGCCCCTTGGGTTGGTGCGGCGTTTGTGGGGTTGATTTCCACGGCGGCGCTCTTTCGGGGTGCACCGCTGGGGGTGACGGCGGAAATGAACCGGGTGGGGCGCTTATTGGGGGATCAGCTCGCGGTGTTGCCGCAACGGCTGGAGGGGTTGGATGCGATGCGCGGCTGCCGGATTGCGGCCGATAGTGCGCTATTTAGCCCGAATGCGTTGTTTGTGCTGGCGCTTGTTATCGGGGGCATGATCGGATCGTTCGGGTCGGGTACGGTAAGTCCTTCGGTGCCCAAGCTGAAAGCGTACCCGTTGGCGTTACTGGGTGGCGTCTTGCTGGGGTGGGGAAGCTTTGTGGCGCTGGGTTGCAGCATTGGGACGCTCTTGTCGGGTATTCATGCCGGCTCGCTGGGAGCCTGGGTATTTGCCGTTGCGATGGTTGTGGGGGTACGCGCGGCGTTGCCGATCCGGCAGTGGGCCGAGCGGTAGGTTGCTGGGGTGGGGCGAGCAAGCCGGGCTCGTTTTCGCATGACGGGTCTGCCGTCTTTAACAGGGGGTAACGCCTTTTTTGAGGATGATATTGCCGTATTTGGCCAGCTCGCCGGTCATGACGACAGCAAAGGCATTTTTGGCGCGTTCGTAGAAGGCGAAGCGATCGATACGAGCTGGGGCGGCGGCATCGGGTGCGTGTTTACGTACGGCGGCCATGTAGGCCTTTTCGACTGCGGGATCGAGCGTGTCGCCGTCGACGGCGGCCATCATGATCAAGGGGCGATCGACATAGCTGTCGAGTTCAAACACGGGAAGTATGGCGTTCAGCAGATCCGGGATGCGCAGGCCATCTGCGCGTATTACGTAGTCGTTAAAACTCTCGGCCGGGAAGTGGGCATCGGCGAGTATGATTTCGTCGCCATGGCCCATGCGGGCCAGTACCATCAATAATTCCGGGGAAAGTAGCGGGGAAATACCTTTTAGCATTGTGTTCTCCTGTTGTCGGTTTTGCGTATGTGCAGCTAGCGATGTCTGGCACCGAGCGGAGAGTAAGCAGAATGGAAGCGGGTCGCAACACGATTCTCGTTGTACGTTCGGCCTGCCTGATCTCGTCGTGAAATGTTCTGGCACTTTTCAGGGGTGACAGAGGAGGATGGAAACCCACGGATGGCAAAGCCGTCCCACGGATCCATACAGATA
>JBLRXB010000121.1:0-6705 GCA_047920915.1 Kiritimatiellia bacterium | reverse complement strand
CCCTCACCCAAATTGCCGGTTGCAACATCCATGTCGAAGGCCTGCTACCCGAACGCAACTTGACGCTTACCCCCGTCGCAACAGCCGATGCAGGCATTTACGAACTCCAAGTCGAATTGCAGGCCGACACGCCCATCCGCCCCACCCCGATCTCCCTCATCTGGGAACATAAGCTGGTCGATGCGCATTACGGCGCCGGCCCCCAGCGTCTGTGGAATCTCGGCGGCATGGGTAGCCGCCGCCTCAAATCCTCTGCCGCCTCCATGGCCCCCGTCATCTGCATGCTCAACTACGCAGGCGAAAACCGGCTTACCATTGCCATCGCAGACACGATCAACACCACCGAGATCACGGCCCGGCACGCCGAAGAAACCGGCTGCATTACCTGCACCATCCAACTCTTTGTCGATCCAGTACCCCCACTAACCCAGTATACCACCACCATCCGGTTTGATACCCGCGCCCAAAAATACTGGGACGCGCTACAAGCCGTTTCCGATTGGTGGGCCGCCATGCCCCAATATACCCCCGCCCCCGTTCCTGAACAGGCCCGCCTTCCCATGTATTCCTCCTGGTATAGCTTCCATCTGGAAATTTCACCCGAGGCGATTGAAAAGCAATGCCAACTCGCCAAGGAACTCGGCATGGATTCCGTCATCGTCGATGATGGTTGGCAAACAGCCGATAACCATCGTGGCTACGCCTACTGCGGCGACTGGGAACCGACCACATCCAAATTCCCCGATTTTCGTGCACACGTTGATCGCGTGCACGCACTGGGCATGAAGTATCTGCTTTGGTACAGCGTGCCATTCGTCGGCATCCACACCAAAGCCTTTGAACGGTTCAAAGACAAATTCCTTGATCCAGATCCATCCGGCGCACGCAAATGGTTCGTGCTCGACCCCCGTTTCCCCGATGTCCGCGAATACTTGATCAATATTTATGAAAATGCCCTGCGCGCGTACGATCTCGATGGGTTCAAACTCGACTTCGTCGATTGCTTTACCACGCGCGAGCAAACCAAGGATGCCTTTGGCGCAGGACGCGACTTCGACTCTGTGCCCGAAGCGGCCGACCGCTTGCTCACGGATGTGATCGCCCGACTGCGGGCCATCAAAGCGGATGTCATGATCGAATTCCGTCAAGCCTACATCGGGCCCGCCATGCGCAAATACGGTAACATCTTCCGCGTTGGCGATGAACCCAACAACGCGGCCGGCAACCGGCTTGGTGCCATGCTGCTGCGCACGCTCAGTGGCAATACCGCCATTCACTCGGATATGGTCATGTGGCACTACCAAGACACCGTCGAAAGCGCTGCCATGCAAGTACTCCATGCCGTCTTCACCGTGCCACAGATTTCTGTCCGACTCGATGAAGTGCCCGCATCGCATGTGGCCATGATTCGCCGGTATCTCGCCTTCTGGCGCGAACATCGCGATGTCCTGCTCGACGGCACCATTAAGCCCCTGCAGCCCCAGCATGCCTATCCGGTTGTTATCGCAGAGACCGACCAAAAGGTTGCCGCAGCCGCCTATGCCAACGGATTCATTCCGCTGCCCGCAGTCGCGAACCGCACAGTTCTCCTGATCAACGGAACATTTGAGCATCGCATCGTGATCGAACTACCAGAATCAATCGAAACTCGCACCTTGACGGTATGGGCATGCACCGGCGAATGCCTGCGGCAAGAGCAAGTCACATGGGACGCTGGTGTACACGCCATCCCCATGCCCCCGGCTGCCACGGCCATCCTGCAAGCATAGCATCAACCTTCCGATGACACCCGGATCGTGCACCCGGCAGGCAAATGCACCCCCTGCCGGGATTGCAGCGGCAAGCCGATTTCTTCGGATACCACCGTGACAGACTGTTCCGCCCAGAGAACCCGGATTATGTTTTCAATCGAATAGCGCGAAATTCCACTCGCATACGCATTGATCACCAGAAATAGGGGTTTGGGCCGCACGAGCAATTTGATCCGTTGAAGGTACGGCATCAAATCCCGTTCCAGATCCCACACTTCCCCCGACTTTCCTCGACCGAAACTGGGCGGATCCAGTATAATCCCATCATATACGTTGCCCCGACGAATCTCCCGCTCTACAAATTTTACGGCATCATCCACAATATACCGGACACGGCGTTCACCCAGCCCGGAGGCCTGTATGTTGTCCCGTGCCATCTGCGTCATGCCCTTCGAGGCATCCAAATGCACCACATCAGCCCCCCCTGCGGCACAAGCAACCGTCGCGCCCCCCGTGTAGGCAAAAAGATTCAAAACCTGCACGCCCTGGCCCGCAGACGCGATTTTCGCGCGCAACCAATCCCAATTTACGGCCTGCTCGGGAAACAACCCCGTGTGCTTGAATCCCGTCAGTTTCACACAAAATCGCAGGTCCCGATACCCGACTTGCCATGTCTCGGGCACACGCTTCCGATATTCCCACTGGCCACCGCCGCTGGCACTGCGATGATACCAGGCATCCACGCGCTCCCATTCCGAGACCCCGCGCGTCCGCGGCCAGATTGCCTGCGGATCAGGCCGGCGTACGGTGTACGCGCCCCAACGCTCAAGCTTTTCCCCTTCTCCCGCATCTAGCAAAACATAATCCTGCCACTGATCGGCTACCCACATACCTATTCCTCCGCAACAACCCGCAAACGATGAACATGGAGCGAAAAACAAAGAACATTTACCTGCATCCGTGCTTGCCTCTTGCAACAACCTCGACTATACTATCGCCGTCTGAAGTAAGAAAGGTTTTTCCATATGGCTAACGAAGCACAAGGGGCGAATTATGACGCCGCCAATATCACGGTTCTCGAAGGTATCGATGCTGTCCGTAAACGCCCGTCCATGTATATCGGCGACACCGGCAGCCGCGGCTTGCATCACCTCGTTTATGAGGTAACCGATAATAGTATCGACGAAGCACTGGCGGGGCATTGTAATCTCATCAAGGTTATTTTAAATGCCGATGGATCTGTATCCGTCTGGGACAACGGACGCGGCATCCCCGTCGATATCCATGCCACCGAAGGCATCCCGGCGGTCACCGTCGTTCTGACCGTCCTGCACGCCGGCGGTAAATTCGATAACGATAGCTACAAGGTCTCCGGTGGTCTGCACGGCGTCGGTGTCTCCTGCGTGAATGCTCTCAGCGACTGGCTCGAAGTCGAAGTGCGCCGCAACGGGGAAATCTACCACCAGAAATTCGAACGCGGTCGGCCCGTATCGGAATTGGCAACCATTGGCAAGACCTCCGGAACCGGAACAACGATTACGTTTCTTCCCGATTCCTCCATTTTTTCAACCACAACCTTTGAGTGGGATATTCTAGCCAACCGCATGCGCGAGCTGGCCTTCCTTAACAAAGGCATCACCATCACCCTCGCCCGCGAAGCAGATGGCCGTGAAGAAACCTTTCATTTCGATGGCGGCATCATGGAGTTTGTGCAGCACCTGAATCGTAGCCGCGCACCAATCCACCCCGATGTCGTGTATTTCGAAAAAGAACGCGACAATGTGCAGGTCGAAATTGCCATGCAGTATACCGATACCTACAACGAGAGTATCGCCAGCTTTTGCAACAACATCAACACCATCGAGGGCGGCACACATCTTAGTGGCTTTCGCTCGGCGCTCACGCGTACGGTCAACAATTACGGTAAGAGCAACAAATTGTTAAAGGATGCCGAGATGATGAGCGGGGATGACATCCGCGAAGGTCTCACGGCGATCATCAGCGTGAAAGTCCCCAACCCGCAATTTGAAGGTCAGACCAAAACCAAGCTCGGCAACGGCGAGGTGCAGGGCATTGTCGAGTCAATCGTCAATGATGAGCTGGGCGATTACCTGGAAGAACATCCTGCCTTTGCACGCAAGATCATTGAGAAAGCCGTGCTCGCGGCCCGGGCTCGCGCGGCCGCCCGCAAAGCGCGCGACCTCACGCGCCGTAAAGGGGCACTCGATAGTGCATCCCTGCCCGGCAAACTGGCCGACTGCTCGGAACGCGATCCCGCCAAGTGCGAACTGTACATCGTCGAAGGTGACAGTGCCGGTGGCTCCGCCAAACAGGGGCGCAACCGCGAATTCCAGGCCATCCTGCCGCTGCGCGGCAAAGTTCTCAATGTCGAAAAAGCACGACTGGACAAAATCCTCAATAACCGCGAAATCCGCACCATGATCACGGCCATCGGTGCCGGCATCGGGCAGGACGAATTCAATATCGATAAAGTCCGCTACCACAAGATCATTATCATGACCGATGCCGATGTCGATGGCGCGCATATCCGCACGCTGCTGCTGACCTTCTTTTACCGTCAGATGCCTGAGCTCATCGAGCGTGGTTACGTCTACCTGGCCCAACCACCGCTCTACAAGATCGCGCGGAAAAAATTTGAACAATATATCGACTCCGAAGAGCAGCTTTCTCATAAACTGCTCGACCTGGGAATCAATGATGTTTCGATCAAGATGACCGACGGGCGCGAACTCCAGGGCGAGGCTCTGGCAACACTCCTCACGACACTCATCAGCATTGAACAAAAAACCCTGGCCTTGGCCCGCAAGGGCGTTGCCCTGGAAGAATTTCTTGCCCTGCGCAAAACCGAAACCGGCGAATTACCCCAATACCGCGTAACCATTAATGATGGCGAGCAGCAAACAACGCGATACGTCTACAACGATGCCGAGCTGAAATCCTTGCGCGAGGCAACCGAACAACGCACCGGTCACACCATCGACGCTGGTGCCTTGACCTCCGATCAGAGCCCTTCTGCAACAAATGTTTCATTCAAATGGGTCGAAATTTTCTCTGCCCATCAACTGGAGCATGCCCTGAAATCACTCGAGGAACAGGGCATCAATCCCGACTGCTACCAACATACCGAAATCCCTTTTGCAACGATGACCGGCACCGATGATGCCACCGAAACAGCGATCCACTCGCTCCCGCAGATGCTCAGCCTCGTGCGCGACGTCGGGCGCAAGGGACTCAATATTCAACGCTACAAAGGCCTTGGTGAAATGAACCCTGACCAGCTCTACGAAACGACGATGAAACCGGATACCCGCAAGCTGTTGCGCGTGGTGCAGGAAGACATCGTCAAGGCCGACGAAATGTTTACGGTTCTGATGGGCGACGAAGTCGAGCCCCGACGCCTGTTTATTGAGCAAAACGCCCTGAACGTCAGAAACCTCGATATCTAATGGAAGCATTTATGGACGAAGATACCACACTGAACAACGGCAATATCCGCCCGATCCACATCGAAGAGGAGATGAGCACCTCCTATATCGACTATTCCATGAGCGTCATCGCAGGGCGTGCCCTGCCGGATGCTCGCGATGGTCTCAAGCCCGTACATCGACGTGTACTCTTTGCCATGCGGGAACTCGGCAACACGCACAACCGTCCCTACAAGAAATCTGCACGTGTGGTCGGTGACGTCATCGGTAAGTACCATCCCCATGGTGATACCGCGGTATACGACACAATCGTCCGCATGGCCCAGGATTGGGCCATGCGCGCGCCGCTGGTCGATGGACAGGGTAACTTCGGTTCGCGCGATGGCGATGCGGCAGCCGCCATGCGATACACCGAGGTTCGGATGCACAGGCATGCCGAGGAACTCCTCGAGGATATCGACAAGGAAACCGTCGATTTCGGACCTAACTATGATGAATCCCTGACCCAACCACTCGTCTTGCCCGCCAAACTACCCAACTTGCTGCTGAATGGTTCGACCGGTATCGCAGTCGGTATGGCCACCAACATTCCACCCCACAACCTCGGCGAACTCGTCGATGGCATCCTGCATTTTATCGATCATCCAGACTGTACGGTCGATGATCTCATGCAGTTTATCCAAGGCCCCGACTTCCCCACTGCCGGACAAATCTGCGGCATGGCTCCTATCCGTCAAATGTACCAGACCGGCCGCGGGCTGATTCGGATCCGGGGCAAGGCTCGCGTCGAAGACATGAAGGCTGATCGCGAACGCATCGTGATCGACGAACTACCCTATAATGTCAACAAGGCCAAACTCATCGAGAACATTGCCCATTTGGTTCAGAACAAGCTCATCGAAGGCATTTCCGATCTGCGCGACGAATCCAACAGCAGGGAACCAGTGCGGATTATCGTGGAATTGAAGAAGAGCGTCATCGCGGATGTCGTGCTGAACAACCTCTTCAAACATACCCAGCTCCAGACCACCTTCGGCGCCATCATGCTGGCACTCGATGGAGGCCAGCCCAAGGTCATGAATCTTGTGGATATCTTGCGGTGCTTTGTCAATCACCGATTCGAAGTCGTTACCCGCCGCACGCAATTCGAATTAAGCAAGGCCGAAGCCCGGGCCCATATCCTCGAAGGACTCCGCATTGCCCTCGACAACCTCGATGAAATTGTACGCACCATTCGACAGGCACCCGACCGCGAGAACGCACGCCTGACGTTAATGAGCCGCTTCGCACTCAGCGATCTGCAAGCACGCGCCATTCTGGATATGCGCCTGTACCAACTCACCGGATTGGAACGCGACAAGGTCGAGCAGGAATACGCCACCATCATGGAACGAATCACATTCCTACGTGCGCTACTGGCCGATAAAACGCTCATCTTCGGCGTCATCAAAGACGAACTGATCGAGGCCAAGGATAAATATGCCGATCCCCGCCGCACCGAGATCGCC
>JBLRXB010000120.1:0-6733 GCA_047920915.1 Kiritimatiellia bacterium | reverse complement strand
GCGTGTTGCGATGGGCAAAGCCTTTACTACGCATCGGGCGGCCGAGGTGGTTGTTCTTGAAGATCCCGACACGCCCTTCAGTTGCCGCCCGGTGCTGCTGGTCAGCTCAAAAAGCTGGGTCCTGCAGCTTCCCGTTGAACTTGGGGACAGATCGGGGACAGATGGAGTTGATGATATTCTCAACATCGAGTGCCTGGCTCGCATCCGGGCTGTCGAATCCGCGATCACCACAGTATCTTTTGATCGTCTCATAGTTTCTGTTGATGCGTTTGATGCTTGGCTTGACCAGTTTCGAATCGTTTTTTTTGCTTTTCATCAGTTCCCAATCCACGATCAATCCATCATCCTGCTCGGCGGGGTACGGATGCGATTGGTGCCATATCCCCGGCAGCGGCGCGCGCAACACGTCTGCCTTTTGGGCATCCAGAGGCCTTTTATGAAGGCTTTGCGAATGTCTATAAAAATGCTACAGATACTATTCGGGCACGTATAGAAGGTCGCGAGCCAGATGCGCTTGCGCTGGATTTCCCGAATGTGGAAGATGGTGTTCGCGGGATGCAATTCATCGAGACGGTGGTTGCCAGCAACGGCCAGTGGATCGCATTTCCACAGTAAGCCCTGTGCGGAGTTACATGTTCTCGTATGCAGAGTGCCGCCTTGATGCGGAACGCTGCATGTTTTCGCGTGTATGCATGGTGCGTCGACGCGTTACGAGACATAGATTACAGAAAGTTTATTGATGGCGGAACGGAAGAATGAGACCGAAGCAGAGGAACGCGCGCATCTTAAAAATGTGTTGTCTTGCCTGTATGCGCAGCTAGAGGATGTTGGTGCCGACGTGCATACCAAGTATCACGACATGCTCGCGATGAAGCAGTATCTGCACGAGAGTCGTGCCGACATGGATCATGCGGAGAAGATTTCCGTGCGGCAGACGATTGAACAGATGTCGATGCTGGGCAAGCACCGCTTTCTGCGGCGCGAGCAGCTCGAACGGCTCGTTAAATCGCCTTATTTTGCGCGGATTGATTTTGCGCCTCAGAATGCGCCCCCCCCGCAGTTGGTGTATATCGGCATTCATGCTTTTCACGACCCGGATACAGATGAACCGTACATCTACGATTGGCGGGCGCCGATCGCGAGTATGTTCTACGATTTCGAGATCGGGCCCGCCTGGTATGAAACACCTGATGGTCGGGTTGATGGAGAGCTAGCGCGCAAGCGGCAATACCGGATCGAATCGGGTGAACTCGTCTTCATGATCGAGAGCTCCCTGCAGATTCAAGATGAGGTTCTGCAGGAGGAGTTGAGTCGTTCGTCCGATGCACAGATGCGCAATATTGTGGCGACGATCCAGCGCGACCAGAATGCGATTATTCGTAATGAGGATGCCACGGCGCTGATTATTCAGGGCGCAGCCGGTTCGGGGAAGACCTCGATTGCCCTACATCGTATTGCCTTTCTGCTGTATCGCTTCAAAGACACCATTACGTCCGAGGAAATGTTGATTATTTCTCCCAATGAAGTCTTTGCGCATTATATTGCCAATGTGTTGCCCGAGCTGGGCGAGGAAACCATCCAGGAAACGACCATAGAGACGCTGGCCGCGCATTTGCTGGAGCATAAGGTAGCATTTGAGTCCTTTTCCACACAGGTTTCACGGTTACTGGCAGATGACGACGAGAATTATGGTGTGCGTATTCGCTTTAAGGCTTCCATGGAATTCCTGCACCGCATGGATGCCTACATTACCTACCTCCGGAGCCATAACGTGCAAGTGCATGATATCCTTATGGACCGATTTGCCGTGCCCGGAAGTTTTGTCCAGACACGCTTTGATCGTTGCGGTGCCATGCCATACAACAAGCAAGTTAATGCTGTTTTAGGCAATGTAATCGATTGGATCAAACGCCAACATTCCCTGGATGTTACCCGTGAGGAACGCAGTGGCCTGCGCAAAGCGCTTACATCCATGATTCGTGAAACATCGCTGCCGAAGTTGTATGCAGGGTTTTATGATTGGTGTGAACAACCCGATTTATTTGTGCAGAAGAAAAAGGGTTTCTGGGAGTATGCGGATGTGTTCCCGTTGTTGTATTTGAAGCTCAATCTTGAGGGGGTGGTGGCACACACCAAAATCAAGCACCTATTGGTTGATGAAATGCAGGATTATAGTCCATTGCAGTACCGCGTGTTGGATATGTTGTTCCCCTGTCGCAAGACGATACTGGGTGATACGCATCAGTCCGTGAATCCGTTTGGTGCATCCACGGCTGAGGATATTAGGGCCGTGATACCCGCGTCGGAATGCATGTACATGCATAAGAGCTATCGATCCACCCTTGAAATCAGTGCGTTATCGCAGCACATCAACCGTAATGTTGATTTGGTTCCGGTCGAGCGCCATGGTGAGCCGTGCCAGATTCTTGCATGCGATTCGCCGGAAGATGAACTTCGGGAGATCAGGGTGCACATACGGATTTTTCTTGATTCGCCGCATAAATCGCTTGGTATTATCACGCGCACACAGCGCGAGGCCGACGAGTTGTATGACGTGTTTAAAGGGTTGGATGATAGAGTCATACTCATTCGGCCCGACAGCACCATTTACCGAAATGGTGTGATTATTTCCACTGCACATCTGGCCAAGGGGCTCGAGTTTGATAGTGTGCTTGTGCCGTTTGCTTCGGAGGAACACTACAACCGCCCGATCGATCGTCAAATGCTCTATGTCGCCTGCACGAGAGCGATGCATGAACTGACTCTTACGCATACGGGCAAGATAACCCGCTTCCTGGAAGGCTGGGATGGGATCTGATTGTACATACGATGAAATTTGAAAATATTCCTTTTGCGCCGAAGCGCTGGCCTTTTCCGTACTGTTGGCTGATTTTGTTTATGGGCACGCTGGGGGTCATTATGTCTGTTCCCGGACAGACGATCGGTGTGGCTGCTTTTATTGAGCCTTTAATGCGAGATGTGTTGGTTTCGCGAACGCGTATCAGTATCGCCTATGGCGCGGGAACGTTGCTAAGTGCGGCCATGATGACCTTTGCCGGCAAACTGTACGACCGTATTGGTGCGCGCCAGAGCGCGCTGCTGGCAACCTGGTTAATGGGGGCCACACTGATCGCAATGAGCTATGCAGACCGCATAAACAATGCCATTCAACCAAATGCCAATGGATCTCTGGCGGCAACAATATTCTGGGTGCTGTTGATTCTGGGGTTCTTCGGCCTGCGCTTCGGGCAAGGGATGCTTTCGCTTTTTTCACGCAACATGGTCATGAAGTGGTTTTTGCATTACCGGGGCCTGGCGAATGGTATTATGGGGATGTTTATCGGTCTTGCTTTCGCTGCTTCGCCGGTCATCTTTAACCAATTAATCCGGCGCGTGTCCTGGCAAAAGGCGTGGCTGGGAATGGGCGTTTTTGTCTTAGTTGGGTTCGCGACCGTCGTTGCCCTGTTTTTTCGTGATAACCCGCGCGCATGTGGGCTTGAACCCGATGGGGGGCGCAAACCCAAACCGGGAGACCCGCAGCATGCCCCGGTGCGATCGTTCACGCTTAAGGAAACTATGGGTATCGCAGTATTCTGGACGTTTGCGTTATCGTTGTCGCTACAGGCTCTTTATGGAACAGCCTTTGCGTTCCATGTGGAATCGATAATGGTGGAAAAAGGTTTTGCTGTCGAAACTGCCTATCAGGTGTTTATGCCTGCAGCCATGATTGCTGTGTTTTTAGGGTTGGTGGCGGGATGGATCAGTGATCATGTGCATCTCAAGGTATTGCTCTTGTTGCAGTTGGGCGGGATGGCGCTCTCCATGCTGGCTTTGTTGCTGGGGCGTAGTGCCTTGACGTTCCCCTTGCTCATTGGTGGCAATGGGCTGTCCAGCGCCATGTTCGGTATCCTGATAGGCGTGACGTGGCCGCGCTATTTTGGACAAGCACATCTGGGAGCCATCTCTGGTTTTCAAATGACATTCAACGTTTTATTCAGCGCCATTGGTCCTGCATTTTTCGCCCTTTCCGCAAGGCTGACCGGAAACTACCACACGGCCACAGGTTTTTGTCTGGCTGCGGTATTGATTCTGATGGTGGCTGCCACCAAAGCGCAACACCCGACCCTGAAAAGAATTAGTGACGAGCATGGCGTAGACGGATCAAAGGCAAATTAGCGGGGTAGAAGTAGTTGCGCCATGAACCGGAATCGTAGATAGTGAAGTGTCGATGTTTTAAACAACAGGGAGGGCGTCATGAGCAGACCGGTAACGTTATTCACAGGACAGTGGGCGGATTTGTCATTGGATGAGCTGGCACGTATGGCGGCTGATTGGGGCTATGATGGATTAGAGCTGGCTTGCTGGGGCGACCATTTTGATCCGGAAAAAGGTGCGCGCAGCAAAAGCTACTGCGAGGATCGTCATGCATTGCTGGCAAAGTACGGCCTGAAGTGCTGGTCAATTTCGCATCATCTGGCCGGACAATTGGTTTGTGATAACATTGACGCCCGCCATTATCAGTTTCTGCCGCCGGGGGTGAAGCACGATCCCAAAGCCGCTCGCGCCTGGGCCGTCAAGACCATGAAGCAGACCGCTAAGGCGGCGGCTAATATGGGGCTCGGGGTTGTAAACGGATTTACCGGATCTCCAATCTGGCATCTGCTGTACTCCTTCCCGCCCTGTCTGCCGGGGCAACTGGACGAAGGTTACAAGACCTTTGCCAAGCTTTGGACGCCTATTCTGGATGAATTCAAGAAGCAGGGCGTCAAGTTTGCCTTGGAGGTGCATCCCACCGAGATTGCTTTTGATATTGCCACCGCCGAACGCGCCTTGGCTGCGGTCAACCATCACCCTGCGTTCGGGTTCAATTACGATCCTTCGCATCTCGGTTATCAGGGCGTCGATTATGTGGCCTTTATTCGCAAATTCGCGGATCGCATCTTTCATGTGCACATGAAGGATGCCTGGTGGGGGCATGGCGATGGTTCCGTCGGCGTCTTTGGCGGGCACACCAACTTTGCCGATCCGCGACGCTATTGGGATTTCCGGTCACTGGGCCATGGCGATATTATCTTTGAAGATATTATCGTTGCGCTGAACGATATCGGCTACCAGGGACCGTTGTCTGTGGAATGGGAAGATTCCCGCATGGATCGTTGTCATGGGGCCGAAGAAGCCTGCGATTTTGTGCGCAGCGTCGACTTCCCCTCCAGCAACATCGCCTTCGATGCACAATTCGCTAAATAGAGCCGAAATGAAAAGAATCCTTCTGGCAGCGAGCGTTGCAATGAGTACAGTCTGTGCCGGTAGTCTGGTGCAAGCCGAACGGCTACAGGTATATATTCTGGTGGGGCAATCCAACATGCAGGGGCATGCCAAGACCTCTACGTTTGATTATATTCGCAGAGATCCCCAGACAGCCCCCATGCTCAAAGATATGTTGGATGCGAGCGGCAAGCCGGTTGTATGTAAAAACGTGTGGATCTCGCATGTCGAGGATATGGGGGATCTGCAGGCCGGCGCGGGACGCTTGACCGCAGGTTATGGGGCCGATTACCGCCCTGGGAAACTTGGTGAGCGGATTGGGCCAGAGTACACCTTCGGGATTACCATGCAAAAGCTTGTCGATGCGCCCATTCTGATTATCAAATCGGCCTGGGGCGGAAAATCGCTGCATACGGATTTTCGTCCGCCCAGTGCAGCCACCGCAGAGTCGCCGACAGGCGAATTTTATCAGCGCATGCTGGAGCATGTGCAAAAAGTGCTCGCCGATCCGGGCCAGATCGTGCCCTCGTATGATCCTGCGGTTGGGTATGAAATTGCCGGATTCGTCTGGTTCCAGGGGTGGAACGACATGGTTGCTGGCAACGTGTATCCGCAACGGAATCAGCCAGGCGGGTATGATCTGTATACGGAGCTACTGGCGCAGTTCATCCGCGACGTTCGCCGCGACTTCGGTGCCCCCGACATGCGCTTTGTGATTGGCGTCATGGGTGTCGGCGGGCCGACGGAACTGTATGAGAGTCCGCGGTACAAGGGCGTGCATCAGAACTTTCGTGATGCCATGGCCGCACCGGCGTCGATGCCCGAATTCAAAGGCAATACCGTGGCGGTATTGACCGAGGCCTTCTGGGATCATGAGCTTGATGCTGTTATGCAGAAAAAGGAACGAACCGAAGAAGAACAGGAGATCGCGCGTGGTGCCTCCAACCGGGGCTTCCATTACCTTGGCGCAGCCAAGATTCTCGGGCAAATCGGGGTTGCCTTTGCCGAGGCCATGGTTGCTGAATAGTGCTTACCGTTGCTAAGCAGATCGCAAAAACGAAAATTTATGGAAAAGGGTTTGACATCCGACACCATGTGCGGTAGGCTTGCAAACCAGTTCAGATAAGATTGCGGGGTGGAGCAGCCCGGTAGCTCGTCAGGCTCATAACCTGAAGGTCGTTGGTTCAAATCCAACCCCCGCTACCAATTTACAGGGGTTTTTCAATACGAAAAACCCCTTTTTTATTGGTGTTATTCGTTTTTATTAATTTCTTCCTTTTCCCCTGTTTTTCTGCAAACGTCTGAAATATGCTGAAATCTTGTGACCAAAAGGACACATAATAGGACACACAAATTTGCTCGCTTTTTTGCATTTGCACCCTGTAAATAGGCTCTGGATTGCGATTGTTTGTCATTTGAGTTTGGGGATATCGCTTTGGGGCTGTGCTTGCGCAGAGAATCTCAGAAG
>JBLRXB010000119.1:0-6786 GCA_047920915.1 Kiritimatiellia bacterium | reverse complement strand
CTTGCAAAAGGCGGACGTAGCATGCCACAATAAACGGGGAGTGGCTCAGTCTGGTAGAGCGCCGGCTTTGGGAGCCGGATGTCGCAGGTTCGAATCCTGTCTCCCCGACCATTCTTGCACAACACGGGCAATGAAGGTCGAGCGCAGGGTGCGTCGTGGCAATTCCATTTGCAAACTGGAGTGTAAAACATGAAAAAAATTTATTTATGCGGACCGATTATGGATGAGCAAGAGGGCGTTGCCAAAGAGTGGCGTACGATTGCACAACAACATCTCGATGAACAGTTTATCCTGCTTGATCCCATGCGGCGCAATTTCAAGGATCGCGAGGTTGACAGTGCCAACGAGATCGTTGAATTCGATCTGCAAGATGTACGCGAAGCCGACATTGTGCTGGTAAACTACAATAAGGCCTCGATTGGCACCGCGATGGAGGTGTTCTATGCCTCGCATGACCTCGGCAAGTTCGTAGTGGCCTTTTCCCCTTTCCCCTACGCGGAATGCAATCCCTGGATGGTTCGCTTCTGCACCAAGATCCTGCCCTCGCTCGATGATGCCATCACCTACATCAACACCCACTTTATCCTGCAGCACCGTGAGTAAGACGAACGCACGCTTTCAAGCCATTATCTTCGATATGGACGGAACCATTACCGAGCCGGTATTCGATTTCGAAGCCATCGGAAGGGAAGTTTTTGAAGCGACGGGATGTACCGGCGATATCGACACCTACCCACCGGATAAGCGGCAAATCGCCTGGAATATCATCATGCGACATGAACACCATGCCGCGCAGCATCAAGCCGTAAAACCCGGAACACATGACTTTCTGGCTGCCTGCCGTATCGCGGGCATTCCTTGTGGTTTATTAACCCTGAACTGTCGCGAAAATGTTGATGCCTTGGTCAACAAGTTTGCCCTTGCGTTTGACAAGATCATTACCCGTGAACATCCGAATCCCAAACCGCACCCCGCGCCGGTAAAGGAAATGACCGAGCAGTGGAGCGTACTGCCGGCAAACACGCTATTCGTTGGCGACTATATCCATGATATACAATGCGGTCGCAGTGCCGGAACCATCACCTGCTTCTTCCGCAACCCCGGATGCAAGGATTTCAGCCACGAAGCCGACATCACAGTCGAATCCATGCACGAACTCATGCAGGCCGTATTTCCAGACTAGATCGGCTCAACCGTTGCCGACAACCCATACGACCGGAGTTGATCGCGGTGCTCGATCGCAGGTGTTTCGGCCTCCACCTCCGCAATCGCGCGGCCCCGCGCATGCGCCTCGAGCATGATCTTGGCCGCCAAGGATATGTCGTACGCAAAAACAAGCTGCAGACAGTGGATAACATGCGAAACCGTGTTGTTGTCATCGTTGTGCAAAACAACCTGACAAATAGGATCCTGCTGCCTGACATGTTCGGGTCTCGGCCGCTTTACCGTTTTAAGATTCGTATTGTTCATAGATACATACTATTCAAAAATGCTGTTTTTTTCAAGCCGCTCACCGGATTTATCCCGGTCAAGGCAAACGTTGCACGGAAGGACAGACACCGCGCCTCACCGCTCTTTACCACCGACCAAGGTAGGTGGGATCATACCCCATACATTGTCATGACTTCGCGCTCCCTTACGTATAAACGATCGGAGCATAAACCTCGTAGCCCGCTAATTGCCGACGCCCCTCAAGAAACGCCAACTCAATCAAAAACTGGATTTGCACTAGCTCTCCACCCGCTTTGCGGATCAGTTCCGCCGATGCCGCAGCCGTTCCGCCGGTCGCCAGCAGGTCGTCGACCAAAACCACCCGGTCCCCAGGGATAAAGGCATCTTGATGAATTGCTAGCGTAGCAGTACCATACTCTAACTCGTAGGAGACCTCATGCGTCTTGTAAGGCAACTTGCCCGCCTTGCGGATCGGCACCAACCCAATCCCCAAGCGTTCGCAAAGCACCCCACCAAAGAAAAAACCACGCGCATCGACCGCCGCCACCTTGGTAACACCGCGATCCTTGATCTGATCCGCAAAGAGCCCCATCGCATATTTGAAAAGCACCGGATCCTGTAAAATCGGCGTAATATCCTTGAATAAGATCCCCGGCTTCGGAAAATCGGGAATATCCCGCACCGCAGCACGCAAATCATCTATGGTCATTGCACCATCTCCTTTATTCCCGTACCTTCGCCGCTCACCGGTTGCATTCCGGTGAACGATGTTAAACTTCGACCGCTTGCCCTCGATTTAGGTAGGGCGTACACGCCAACAGGTTACGGCGAATCACGCCCGCTACGTGTCCATCAGGCGATGGCACGCTGCTGTTCGTAAACAGTAATCTCCGCATCATGCGCAAGCGTCAATGCAATATCATCCAAGCCTTTGAGCAAATGCTCTTTAACTTCGGACAAAACATCAAAATGGAAAGATTTCTCCTCATCCATATGCAAAACAACGCGCTGCGCTTCAAGATCCACGGTGGCTTGCAGACCGGGATAACGATCAACCATTTCAAAAATGGCCTGCACCTCATGCTCCGCCAGCTGCACCGTCAACAAACCATTCTTGACCGAATTATTGGCGAAAATATCAGCAAATCCAGGAATACTCTGACCACCTCGCTCCACCTTGGGAGCAATCACAACCCGGAACCCGAATTGCACAATCGCCCAGACGGCATGTTCGCGACTGGAACCGCAGCCGAAATTATTGCGGGCCACTAAAATGCTGGCACCACGAAAACGATCCTGGTTCAACGCAAAAGCAGGATCAGGCGTACCATCTGGCAAGCGTCGCCAATCATTGAACAGCCCCTCTTCAAACCCGGTCCGGCGAATTGATTTCAGATACTGCTTGGGTATAATCTGATCCGTGTCAATATTCGCACGATCCAACGTCGCAACTAAACCCTTGTGTGTTGTAAAACTTTCCACTGTGTTCTCCCTGCCATTAAACCAAAGTTCGGTAATCCACAAAATGCCCCGCAACGGCTGCCGCCGCAGCCATTTCTGGACTCACAAGATGCGTCCGACCACCTTTACCCTGACGGCCCTCGAAATTACGATTCGATGTCGACGCACAGCGTTCCTCCGGACGCAATTGATCCGGATTCATCGCCAGACACATACTGCAGCCTGCCAACCGCCACTCACCACCGGCGTCCGTAAAGATCTTATCCAGCCCCTCGGCTTCAGCTTGACGCCGGACGGGCTCACTACCCGGCACAATCATCAATCGCAAACCATCGGCAATTTTCTTACCCTTCAGCACATGCGCAGCGCGGCGTAAATCCTCGATCCGCGCATTGGTGCAACTGCCGATAAAAACCGTATCCAAGCGGATATCCGTCATTGGCGTGCCCGGCTTGAGTCCCATGTATGCCAAGGCTTTTTCCACATCAACACGATTGAAGTCGGGTAAGTCCGCGGGGCCGGGAACGCAAGCGGTCACATCGGTCACCATACCAGGACTTGTGCCCCACGTTACCTGCGGCACAATCTTATCAGCCTCAATCGTTAGTGTCCGGTCAAACACCGCATCTGGATCACTCGGCAATGTCCGCCAGTACGCAATCGCCTTTTCCAAATCCTTGCCCTTGGGGGCAAACGGACGATCCTCCGCTGTGATATAGGCAAACGTCGTATCGTCTGGTGCCATCATGCCTGCCCGGGCACCGGCCTCGATACTCATATTACACATTGTCATCCGCTCTTCCATCGTCAAGGCACGCACCGCTGCGCCCGTATACTCCAGGACATACCCTGTTGCACCCGCGGTACCAATGATTCCGATCAACTTCAGAATCATATCCTTGCTCGTCACACCGGGTTGCAATTTGCCCGTAAATTCAACCTTGAAAGTGCCGGGGCGACTCTGACGCAAAGTCTGCGTCGCCAATACATGCTCCACCTCCGAGGTGCCAATACCAAAGGCCAGCGTACCAAACGCCCCATGCGTTGACGTGTGCGAATCACCACAAACCATTGTCAGACCAGGCAATGTGATCCCCTGCTCCGGGCCGATCACATGTACAATCCCCTGCTTGTCACTGTCCAAGCCATACAGACGGACCGCAAACTCCGCACAATTTTTCTCCAGTGCCTCGATCTGCTCTTTCGATACCGGATCCAGAATCACACTGCGATCATCCGTCGGAACATTGTGATCCATCGTCGCAAATGTCAGCGCAGGACGTCTCACGTTCCGGCCAGCCAAACGCAACCCTTCAAATGCCTGCGGACTGGTGACTTCATGTACAAGATGACGGTCGATGTAAAGCAAAGCCGTACCATCCTCCAGCACGGTCACAACATGCTTGTCCCAAATCTTTTCAAATAATGTCTTTCCCATGCAAATCTACCCTTGCGTTCCTTACGTTCTCTGTTCACCACGGGCCATCACAACTTTGCCCGTACGCACCAGCTCGATCAGCTCGAACTTCTTCAACATGCCAATGCAGGCATCCACCTTGTCACTATGGCCAGTTACCATAATAATCATGGAATGCTCTGTTAAATCAACGGTTTTCGCCGCAAAATGCTCGCAAATCTGAAACGCTTCCCCACGCGCTGCCGCGTCTACCCGAATTTTCAGCAGTGCAAGCTCCCGGATAACCGAAGCGTCCATAGCATGATCAATACAATGGATCACGTCAATCAGTTTACCCAATTGTAGAATAATCTGCTCCAGGCCATCGGCAGAACCCTGCGCGGCGATTGTCATGCGCGAATACCGCCCATCCGTCGTTGGCGAAACCACCAGCGAATCAATATTGAATCCGCGCCGCGAAAAAACCTGGGCAATCCGCGCGAGGACCCCCGGACGGTTGGCAACATAAACACTGATTGTATGCGTCTGTATACTTGACATGACTTCCTCTTTACGATTGATGATAGATTCGATGGTTTCTGCCCTGATCATGTTGACCCCGTCGGCTTATCAAGTTTTACGGATTTTTTCGGCTCATCAATCAACATGTTCTCCAATGATGCCCCGGCAGGAATCATCGGAAACACATTATCTTGCTTCTCAACAAGAGCATCGATCACACAAGGGCCATCGTTGTACTCCATGGCCTTACGCAGAATCTTGCCGATATCAGCCGATCGTTTCAGCGTGAACCCCTTGGCACCCTCGTAGCATTCCGCCAAACGCGCAAAATCAGGATTTCCCTCCAGATCCACACCGCTTTTGCGGTCATCATAAAAGAGTGTCTGCCACTGGCGCACCATCCCGAGATACCGGTTATTCAAAACCAGAATCTTTACAGGAACCTTGTTAATGGCGGCCGTTGCCAGTTCGCACATCGTCATCTGGAAACCACCGTCGCCCACAATCGCCCAGACCTGCTTGTCAGGCCGGGCCAATGCCGCACCAATGGCCGACGGAAATCCATATCCCATCGTCCCGGCACCACCCGAACTCAGCCACGTATGCGGCTCGACCGTCTTGCAGAACTGCGCCGCCCACATCTGATGCTGCCCGACGTCTGTAGTAATGATGGCACGACTCTCCGTCAAGCGATCCAGCGTGTCCAGTATATGCTGCATTTTCAAGCCACCCCGCTTCTTGTAATGCAACGGGTACTTCTTCTTGTAATCATCCAGATGCGCCAACCAGGCCTCCGTCGGAAGCTTGCCCACCAACGGGATCAAGCGTTCCAACACCGTACGGGCATCGCCCTTGCAGTAATGCTGACAAGCGATCATCCGCCCGAACTCGGCCGCATCAATATCCACGTGAATCCGCGTCGCCCGCTTGCAAAACTCCGCGGCCTTGCCAATGATCCGGTCATCGTAGCGCGAACCGATCGACATCACCAGATCGCATTCCACCATCGCCTTGTTCGCATAGGCCGTACCATGCATCCCGAGCATCCCCAGCGACAAGCGATGGTTCTCCGGAAAAGCGCCCTTGCCAAGAAGCGTCGTCGTCACAGGCGCCTGCAACTTCTCCGCGAACGCCAGCACCTCATCATGCGCATTCGCAATCAAGGCACCATGCCCAACCAGCAAAACAGGGCGCTCCGACTGACTCAAAGCAGCAGCAATCCCCGTAAGGGCATCTTCATCAGGCTCACCGGCATCCGGATGATAGCCCGGCAAATCCATTTCCGGGAACAAATCCCCCTTGAAAGGACCGGAACTATAGTCCTTCGGTATATCAATCAATACCGGCCCGGGACGCCCGGTAGCCGAGATATGAAAAGCCTCGCGCACAATCCGAGGGATTTCAGCCGTATTCTTAACCAGATAACTATGCTTTACCACGGGCATCGTGGTTCCAAACACATCCGCTTCTTGAAAGGCATCCTTACCCAACATGCTGCTGATCGTCTGCCCCGTTAACACGATCATCGGAACCGAATCCATATGCGCCGTCAAAATCCCCGTAATTGTGTTAGTCGCACCCGGCCCACTTGTAACTAGCACCACGCTCGGCTTGCCCGTTACACGAGCCATCCCGTCGGCCATATGTACCGCACCTTGTTCATGACGCACCAAAATCAACTTGATTTTAGAATTGACCAGGGCGTCAAACATCGGCAGCGCCGCCCCACCCGACAAACCGAACACATATTCGATCCCTTGGTTCTCCAAACATCGAACCAAAGCCTCCCCGCCAGTCATTGTCTGCTCTTTCACTTGTATCTCTCCCAATGCATAAACCTAACAAAAGGCCATGAATGTATACCAATTTCTGCGTCTAATGTTGCTACAGTAGCGCAACAGCACATATTATTCAACAAAAATAAGACAACATTACATATTAAAAAAAATCACACT
>JBLRXB010000118.1:0-6814 GCA_047920915.1 Kiritimatiellia bacterium | reverse complement strand
GATGTGTTTTTCACGCCATGACCACCATGCCAATGCAGGTCAGTCGCACCAAAACCAAATCGCTTACACCAAAGAAAGTAGATTTACCTCCGGGGTAGCCACACCCCGGCGTGGCACCTTCACCAGTTGCAATCATGCCGCGAGCACATAATCGCGAAGCGCGAAGCGGCCACTGGCCAGGAGGTCTGCCGAAATTTTATCACGGGCACCACGCGAGCCTACACCCACCACAACCCACGCATCAGCCGGCAGTGCCGCAGGCAGCACCACCGGCCGTCCATGCAGTGTCCGGCCTGTTTTGGCAGGGTCAATATCCACAAAGCCCGCAAACGGACGGCATAAGGTTTCAAGCGGCGCAAACCGTTTACGCGTAATGCGCCCCGCCCCCCACAGCCAGACAGGCCGTTCCGGAGGAATGCATTTTGCCAGATATGGCATCTTGAGCGCATACATGGCCTCTACCGAATAACGCAGATCCATACGCGAGAGCCGCTGCGGGGAATCGTACCATGTGACCAGTTTTTCGGGCAACTTCACAAACCGCACGCCCTGCCCCAGCCAACGCAACCATAGTTCGTAGTCCTCGGCAAACGCATCGTCCCGATACCCCCCGAAACGCGCCATGACGGATCGACGGAACATCACGCTAGGGTGCGCCACAGGCGAATCTACAAACCGGTTCGCAGCAATCGCCTCGGGCGTGAGCAAACCATTCAGCCAATCCACATGCGCCGCATACCCCGCCTGGTGCTCGGTATCACCGCCAAATTGCGTGCAGCACGAAACGAGCCCGATATCAGCCCGCGCATCCAAAACAGCCACTTGGCGTTCCAATCGCTCCGGCGCACACACATCATCCGCATCCATCCGTGCCAGATATTGCCCGCGCGCAGCCACGCACCCCACTTGTAGCGCCGCCGCAATGCCCCGATGCGGCTGCACAACAACCCGCACCCGTGCATCTTCTGCCGCCATCCGCGCCAGTAGGGAGGCTGTGCCGTCCGTCGACCCGTCATCCCCCACAACAAGCTCCCAGTCAGACAGCGTCTGAACACGCAGACTTTCCCAGGCCTGCCACAAAGACGCCTCCGCATTCCACACCGGCATAATTATCGAAACTTTTACCATTACCCATCCCGGTGCTCACGCCTCCAGCCCATCCATGTCCTCTGTTAGCAGCGGATACACGCCATTCTCATCATGCACCTCACGCCCCGTCACCGGCGGATTGAATACACAGACCATCCGCATCGTCGCGCGCGCCCGCAGATGATGTCGCTCATGACCATTCAGCGCATAAAGCGTCCCCGCCTCGAGCCGCGTCGTCGCGCCCGTCTCTAGATCCTCGATCTCGCCTTCACCCTCGATGCAGTATACGGCCTCAAGATGATTTGCATAATGAATGTAGGTCTCGGTGCCACCGTAGATTAGCGTGTCGTGCATGGAAAAGCCCATGCCATCCGATGCCAGCAACAAGCGGCGACTACGCCAATTACCATTCTCCGCCATCACATCACGATCGGATGCATGGATCTCGTCCAGTTTGCGAATAATCATCTTGCCTCCTCATCCTGCCCCAACACTGCGGGCGCTTTCGCCGCTGCCGCATCGGCGGCCGCATCCAGCAAATCCAATCCCTTGGCCATCTCATCATCCCGTATCACTAACGGTGCCAGAAACTTCAGCACCTGCCCCTCTGAACCAGCCGTCTCCATCAGAAGGCCGCGCTCAAATGCCTCCCGCGAAACCAGACTGCAAAAATTCTTCACCGGAGATTCGATACCCCAGATCATACCTAGCCCCCGCACATCCGAGAAGAAATCCGGATGCCGCGCACGGATCGCGCGAAACCGCTCCGCAACCCTCTCGCCCTTCGCACGAATCTCTTGCGAAAAAGCATCGGTTCGCCAGTAATGCTCCAGCATGGCCGTTCCCGCCACGAAGGCATGACTGTTGCCCCGGAAGGTCCCGGTATGCTCGCCGGGCGACCACACGTCGACATCCTCACGCATCAATACGATCGACATCGGTAACCCAGTACCGATCGACTTCGATAGCGTCACAATATCCGGCTTGATCCCCGCACGCTCAAACGAAAAGAAATCGCCCGTCCGCCCATTGCCCACCTGGATTTCATCCAATATCAACAAGATGTCCTTTTCCTGGCATAGCTGGCTTAGTTTGCGCAGCCACGCCACACTCGCAACATTTACACCGCCCTCCCCCTGAATCGACTCCACGATCACGGCCGCCGGCGTATCAAACCCGGAACTACCATCCTCAAAATAATGCCGCAACATATCAACACTATCCATATCGTGATCAAAATAATTATCGTACGGCATCTTGCTGACATTCAGCGGAACACCATAATAACTGTCGTGATACATTTCATTGCCCGTCACGGCCAATGCTCCCAGCGTGTGCCCGTGATAGGCATTCGTGAAGGAAACCACCGTCGTGCGCTGCATTTTCTTACGCGCCAGCTTCAGTGCCGTCTCCACCCCGTTGGTCCCGGTCGGCCCTACAAATTGCACCTTGTAACCCAGATCACGCGGCTTCAGGATAATGTCCTGCAGCGCCACCAGAAAATCATGCTTGGCCACCGTCGCCTTATCGAGCGCATTGCTGATGCCGTTACGCTTGATATACGCAATCAGCGCCTCGTTCACCACCGGGTGGTTGTGCCCGTAGTTCAACGAACCCGCCCCACCAAAAAAATCCACATAGGCATTACCATCCACATCCCAGATCGTGGCATTCTCCGCCCGGTCAAAAATCGTCGGAAACGAGCGGATATAACCCCGCACATTCGACTCGTATTTCTCAAACAAATCAATATTCATGTCATTCTCCCTTTTGCCTGTTTACCATTGCCCGCCGGCTACACACCCTGATTCTTAAAAAACACTTCGATCATAATCCGCATCCTGCACGCCTTACCCTTCACGCCTCATATCCAACGTAAGCAAAGGCTCATCCTCGTGCGCGGGCCCCAACTCGGAGGCTGCCAGATAGGGCTCTTCGCGCCACGTGCCACCCAGCAACTTACCCCATTTGGAAAAAAGCCGGCGTGAGGCCTGATTCGAAGGACTGATCGTACAGCACACGCGCTGAATCTGCGCAAACCACGGACGCTCCGCCAGATTTTGTAATAGGGCCAGTCCCAACCCCAGCCCCCGAAAATCGGGCGCAACAGTTACTTGCCACACAAAAAGACAGGCCGGATCTTCCGGCAGCCGATACGCAGTAACAAAACCGGCAGCTACGTCGCCAGCTTCAGCGTAAGCACAAGTCGCAGAAAAATGGTCTGCGAATAAATAGTACAGATAGGACGAATTGGCATCCAATGCCCCCGAGGCACGCACCAATGTCATGAGCTTCCCGCCATCACGCCGGCAGGGAGGGCGTATTCCAATATTACCTCTAACAACCATCATCCTCACGTGTGCCCACTGCCCAGCAGCCCACACACCCTCTTACCTCCTTATTTTTTTAGCCAACAAATCATTACCCGAAGATATACTTATGGCAAAATGGGCTTCCATACTAAAGAACCTCGCACCCCCTGACAAGCACCGTCTCCTTCTATATCGATTCCCGCTCGCCAACATACGCCCCTAGATCCCTTTTCCCTTTGCAAGCCCCTGCCAGAAAGGCTACCCTGCACCCCATGGAAAAAAACCACCAAGCGTATTACCGTGAGAAGTTGCTCGCCCTGCGCACCGAACTGGAAGCGCAGATTGCACAGACAGCAGAAGAGCGCGCACCCGTCACTGTCGACGGGCGCATGGGACGCATCTCCCGGGGCGATGCCATGCAAGTGCAGCAGATGGCCATCGAAACCAATCGGCGGCGTGAACAACAACTTTCACGGATCCAGACCGCTCTCGAACGCATGCGAAGCGGCACCTACGGCCTCTGCGGACGTTGCCAGCAACCGATCGCCGCCGCCCGTCTCGACGCTATGCCGGATGTCGTCATGTGCGTAAACTGCGCCGGCACCGGAGCAAGACGATGATAACCCCATGGTTTGAAGAACTCGATTATGTGGAAAGCCCCATGGGACCACTCATCCTGCAGCGACGCCGGATCGCCGCTCTCAACAATCAGGACGTCTACGAAGTCAAACTTAACGACGAATACCTGATGTCGAGCTTATTCCATGATGCCGAAGTGGCACTCTCCCAACTGGTACTCGAACAGACAAAAGGCGCAGTGCTCGACATCGTCGTGGGTGGCCTCGGCCTCGGCTATACCGCCGCCGCGGCCCTGCAAGATCCGCGCGTTCACCACCTAACCATTGTAGAAGCACTCGCCCCTGTTATCGATTGGCACCAACGCCGCATCGTACCCAATGGCAAAACCCTCACCAAAGACCCGCGCTGCCAATACCTGCACGGCGACTTCTTCGCCCTCGCCCGCTCAACGGGATTTGCACCCGACATCCCCGGGAAAACAGTCGATGCCATCCTGCTCGATATCGACCACACTCCCCAACTATTACTATCCGAGGCCCACGCGGACTTCTACACCGCTGAGGGACTCACCTCATTTGCCCGCTTCCTCAAGCCCGGCGGCATCTTCGGACTCTGGTCCAATGAGCCACCCGATACAGAATTCCTTACACGCCTCGAAACCGTTTTCGGCCAAGCCGAAGGGCACACCATCACCTTCCCCAACCCCATGCAGAACACAACCTCCACCAACGGCATCTACCGCGCCCGCAAAGCATGAACGCCCAACGACACACCATCGCCAATGGACTCCGGATTGCGGGTGGTGCCGGATGCACGCTCTTGTTGTTGTGGGTGGCACCACGCATCACCAGTCCCGGTCATGCCCTGCTGTACCTCGCATCCTGGGTAACATTCCTGCATCTAAGCATCGGCGTCTTCATCTTCGTGCGCCATCTGCATGCCTACCAGAAGGCACAACAGGTTCTCGATCTTATCGCCGCCGCATGCCTGATTGGCGGATTACTGTCTTTCGCCCGACCAACCCTCTGGTGCAGCTTCTTTGCCGCTCTCGTCGCCGTCGCCGTGCTCAAATACACCCTGCTGTACCCCACGCAGACAAACCCTGTGCTAAAAAAATACGTGCGCGCAAAAATCCTGCTGGAAGGCCCTGCCGCCATCCTGCTCGCACTCGCTGCCGCCATTTTCGCCTTCGGCGATCTGCCCGTCTGGGTGCGCCTCGGCATACAAGCCGTCATCCTGGCAGGCACCACCACCTTTGCCGTCTGGATGATCTTCATCCGCCGCAGCTATCACCCATTTCTCCCCTCAGCCCCAACAAGCACCACCCTTGAATAATCCATGCAAGCCGCCGCCGAAATATTCAGATACATCATCCACTACGGATTTCACCTCATCATCCCCTTTCTGTTCGCCCGATTGCTCTGGAAGGAAAACTGGCGTAAAGCAGGATTGATCATGCTGGCAACCATGCTCATCGATCTGGATCACCTCCTCGCCGATCCCATCTACGACCCTAACCGCTGCAGTATCGGCTTTCATCCCCTGCACACAATCTGGGCCGCCATCGGCTATGCCGCCTTGCTGCTCGTCCCTTCCTGGCACTGGCGCGCCGTCTCCCTCGGATGCCTCTGGCACCTGGTCACCGATGCCATCGACTGCCTCCTCGGCGGCTCATGGCAAATGTGAGTGCGACGTTTCGAAACCAGTCCGAACACCATTGAACAGAATCGAGGAATGATGGAATGGTGGAAGGATGGGGGGCTGCAGATCCCACCGGGCTTGCCCCGGTGGTGAATGAAGTTGAGGGCAAGATGCAAAAGAAAAAAAAATATTAGTATGAAGCTTGCGCTTGGTGTACCAAGGGGCTGACCAAGCACGGTTAAGTTGGAACAATGTAAGGGGGGAACATCTGTGATCATGTGAATGTGTGACGATCTTTGCATCATTCCAACACTCCAACAATCCCGTATTCCAGCATTCCATTTTTTTGTTTGACACTTAGCTAACAACGCAAGTATTGTGTGCCGCATGAATGCAATACTAGACCAACTGAAAGCGTTGTCAGACCGCAACCGCCTGCGCATCGTGGCCGCTTTACTGCGTACCAATGAACTGTGTGCCTGCCAGATCAGCGAGATGCTCGGCGTGAGCGGCGCCACCGCCTCGCGTCACATGGAACTACTCATTCGCGCCGAACTCGTCGCTAGCCGTAAAGACGGACGCTGGGTCCACTACAAGATCAGCCCAAACTTCCCGGCACACGTTCGCAAATGGCTGGAGAAACCCCTTTCGCAAGACCCGGAAATCAAGAAGGATCAAAGCAAAGTAAAAATAATAACCGGATGTGTATGAGCCAATCCCACCGGCCTTGTGCCGGTGGTGAAGAAACTTTAGCCAGAGCAGGCCAACCACTCTCAACGTTTGCTTCCACCGGCACAAGGCCGGTGGCCAGCATAAGGAAAAATATATAAGGAAAACACCATGCGCGATAAAGTAAATATACTATTCCTCTGCACTGGCAATTCCTGCCGCAGCCAGATGGCCGAAGGCTGGGCCCGGCACCTCAAGGCCGATACAATCAACGCCTATTCGGCCGGCATCGAGACACATGGCCTCAATCCCAATGCCGTCAAAATCATGGCCGAGGCCGGCATCGATATTTCCGGCCACAAGTCCGAGAACGTGAAGGATCTGCTCCACATCCCGTTCGATTACGTCGTGACCGTCTGCGGACACGCCAACGAGAATTGCCCCCTCTTCCCCGGCCAGGCCAAGATCGTCCATGTCGGCTTCGACGATCCCCCCGCCCTCGCCCGCGCCCGCGCAGTCGAGGG
>JBLRXB010000117.1:0-7064 GCA_047920915.1 Kiritimatiellia bacterium | reverse complement strand
TGTAAACAAGAAATGACTGAGTATAGAAAGGAACGCTTCACTCTCCAAGCTTAAAATACTAGAGCCGGTGGTTTTGTTTACTGAACGGCCGCTGGGTACGGTCTACATAAGGAAAGGTTTTGGGAGCGAATCGAAATTGCAGGTGCCGGTAGGTCGTGTTAGTGTTATGTACATGCGTACGATTTTGCATGTTGATATGGATGCCTTTTTTGCGGCGGTGGAGCAACGGGAGAACCCGGCACTGCGAGGGAAGCCTGTTGTTGTGGGGGCTGCGGGCGATGCGCGCGGGGTTGTGGCTGCAGCCAGTTATGAGGCGCGCAAGTATGGCATCCATTCGGCGATGCCATCGCGAGAGGCCTTCCGGCTATGCCCGGATGCGGTCTTTGTTTCTCCCAGGCATGCCTTTTATACGGCTGTATCGCGTGATGTATTCGCAATATTCGAGCGGTACACGCCAGAGGTCGAACCGCTTTCTATCGATGAGGCTTTTTTGGATGTAAGCGGGAGTTTGCAGTTGTTCGGGGCAGGTGCTGAGATTGCCGAAAAGATCCGTAGCGATATTTGGCATGAAACGGGGTTGACGGCCTCGGCAGGGGTTGCCCCGAATAAATTTCTGGCGAAAATCGCCAGTGAGATGCATAAGCCGGATGGTTTGACGGTTGTCCCGGTGGCACCGTTGGAGATTCAGGCTTTTCTGGCGCCATTGTCTGTGGGACGAATTTGGGGGGTCGGGCCTGTGTTGGAATCAAAATTACGGGCCGCCGGTTTGCGCACGATTGGAGATTTGCAGTTCGCCGCACCCGAAAAACTGGAGACTGTTTGCGGCAAGCATACGGCGGATCATCTGCGGAAGCTGGCGTTCGGTGAGGACACGCGTCCCGTCGAGACGGCCAATGAAGAAAAGAGTATTTCGCGTGAGCACACATTCGGTAAAGATGTTCGCGATCCTGTGGTCCTTGTCCGGACACTCGGTAAATTGGTTGCCGATGTGGGGCAGCGTTTACGGTCGGCTGGCTATTATGCGGGCACGGCCCGGATCAAGATTCGCTGGCAGGGATTCCGCACGAATACGCGCCAATGTGTTTTGGATCCGCCTTGTTGTGATGATTTTCAATTGCGTGCGGCCGCGCAGCGATTGTTGCAGGCGGAAACTTTGCGGAATCCGGTGCGTTTGATTGGATTTGGTGTGCAGGATTTGCAAACGCAGCCCAGTCCGCAATTGCGTCTGTTTGATGCCATGCCTGAAGGCGGTGCCCGCAAGGAAAAGTTGAGTCGAACGATGGATCAATTGCGCGCGCGATTCGGTGATGATAGTATCGGGATCGGGGCACTATGAGGAGATTGAATGGCTAGGCAGATCATGGTACTGGATGCATATAATATCCTTCATCGGGTTCCGCGCTGGACTGGCGTGCTGGAGCAGTCACTGGAGTCAGGACGCGAGCAATTGTTGGGGTATTGTCGGCGTTGGATGGCCGAGCGTGGTGATGTGTGGCTGTTTTGTGTTGTGTTTGATGGTGATTCCGGGGTTACAGGGGGCTTACGATCAGCGGGAGCCGGTGTGCGCGTGTTTTTCTCTCGTAGTGGCCAGACGGCAGATGATCGCTTACTTGCCATATTGGAGGAATTTGGTCCGAGTTTTGTTTATACGGTGGTGTCAGATGATCATTATGTGCGTGACAAAGCACGGGTATTGGGTGCATCTGTACTTTCTTGTCGGGTTTTTTCGGATACCTTACAAGTGATTGAGGCTGCTCGAGCGAGCAGGAGCAGGCGTCACTCTGGTAGTGCGGCAGATGGGGCAAAGGTATCACCCGATGCGGCAGCGCGCATTACGGATGAGTTACGGCGACTGTGGGTTAAAGCGGATGATTGATTTCGTTATTTGAACTGGAGGCTGCGATTTGGTATCTTTACGTCATGAAGACGTGCATGGTGAGCATACTTGGTTTAATTATCGCGGGGTCTGGCGTAGTGCAGGCCACGGTGGATTTTTCGCGTTATGCCGTAATTGTAGAGCGTCGTCCTTTTGGTGCTCCGGTCGAAGAACCGGTTACGCCACCGGTGGTCACTGACGAGCCACCCGCCTTTGTCCAGCAATTGCGTATGGTGGCGATCACAGAGAGTCCGGCGGGGATTCGGGTGGGATTCTTGAATAATGCCCCGAAGCCACCGCGCAGTTACTTTTTGTATATTGGGGAGAGCGAAGACGATATTTTGCTTGCTGATGCGGATTATGATGGTGAGCGTGCGTTGGTATCAAAAGACGGCCAACAGTACTGGTTACGGATGGGGGCGGGGGGGGAATCATCCGGTGTCACCACCGCGCAGGCGTCACCAGATACGGCTGGCCGTAGGGGCCGTCGCCCACCGCCAGGCCCCGCTGTCGTGCGCGCACCAGCTGCGGACTCGGGTTCAGAACCGCAAGATTCCTATGCCGCGCGCAGACGGCAGCGGCTTGAGGAAATGCGGCGGCGTGCCGAAGCCTCGCGCCAGCTTTCAGAAGAAGAAGTTGAAAGACAACTTCGGGAGTATCAAATGCGTCTGATTCGGGAGGGGCGGACCCCGCTGCCGATTCCGATCACGGAGGAAATGGATGCCCAATTGGTCGCTGAGGGTATTTTGCCCGCGGTAGAATGAGGCGTTCTGCGCGTAAGGTCAAGGTAGGTGTGCTATGAGTGGAAAGCGTTTTGGTTGCATTGTCTTGCTGCTGCATGTATGGGTTGGTGCGGTTGCTGTTTGGGGTGACTTTGGGCGCTATCAGGTGATATTGGACCGTCGGCCTTTCGGGGATGCTCCCGCGCAGGAAGTTGCCGTTGCGCCTACGCGTCCTTCCGGGCCCATGCTTGTGGATGCTTTGCGGTTGGTTGCCATGACGATTCGTCAGGGTGATATCCGTGTTGGGTTGGTCGATGGCAATGTGCAGCCACCGCGCACGTATTTTTTATTTGTGGGGGAGGAAGAAAGCGGGATTCGGGTTGTATCTGCGGATTACGACGCAGAGACCGCTGTTGTGGAGCGCGAAGGGCAACAGCGGACGTTTCGTCTGGGCGGTGGTAGTGGCAGTCGGGCGGCTACGACTGCCGGTCCGGGTATGATTGCGGGGGTAGCTCCGGAATCCGGAGCAAATCGCGACAGAGGACGCGTGCGACCGCGTGGTCGCATATCGGAAGGTCGCCGGCAGCGCATGGAGGAAGAGCAGCGTCGATTGGAACAAGTTCCCGAGCTCACCGGTGCGGTGCTGGAACGGCATTTGCAGGAATACAATTTGCAGGTCATTCGCGAGGGAATGCCGCCCTTGCCAATTCCATTGACACCTGAGCAGGACGCGCAATTGGTTGCGGAGGGGGTATTGCCGCCTTTGGAAGAATAGAATGGGGCAGGGGGCTGGCTGAAAGGCCAAATGTTTATCGTATCTAGGTTGGTTCCAGATCGAGGGGCTGACGTATATTGCGCAAAAGGATTCTGGACAAACGCCGGTATGGCGGTACACTTTTTCCGCATGAAATGTAATTGGATTGCTTTATCGCTACTATGGGTAGCTTTTGTGTTTGAGGTGCATGCTACGCCTTTGCATCAGGCTGTGCGGGCAAGGGACTTGGTAACCGTTCGGGAAATTATTGCGGTCAGTATTGGTTCGGCGCTGGATGTCGGGACTGCCGATGGCGTGACCCCTTTGCATTTGGCTGCAGCGACCGATCAGCCGGATATGATTCGTCTCTTGATTGAGCGGGGCGCATCTGTGAACAGTCGTACGCAGCATGGTTTTACGCCGTTACATTGGGCGGCCTCGCGTGATGCGATTGAGAGTGTTGCCACGTTATTGGCGGCTGGTGCCGATATGGATGCTACGGCACGCAACGATTTAACGCCTTTGCATTGGGCGGCCTCACGCGATGCCGCGCGTGCCGTGCAGATGCTTCTGGATGCGGGGGCGAATGCCAATGCGCGTACGGCTTCCGGTGATACCCCCTTGCATTTTGCTGTCCGGCAAGGAATCTATTCGCAGGCCGCCATTGTACTGGCGCAATTCAGCTTGAGGACGTTAGATGACGATGTGTTGCCGGAATTGCCAACGGCGGTACCCGAACGCCTTGGTGGCGAGGGACAGGTTGTTGCTGTTCGCCCTGGTATGTTCTTGAGTGTTCCGATTGGTCTTGGGGAGCACGCAAGCTTCGTATGGCTGGAAACACTGGGAATCTGGTTTGGTAAGTATGAAGTGACGAATGGTCAATATCGTCGCTTCCGGCCAGGTCACAGTAGCCGTTCGCTGGAAGGGTTTTCCCTGGATGGCGATGATCAACCGGTTGTGTTTGTCAGTTGGGAGGATGCGCTGCGATATTGCGAGTGGTTGACAGAGCATTTCAAAAACCGGATTCCGGAGGGGTATGGTTTTCGTTTGCCGACGGAAGCAGAGTGGATGTATGCCGCATCGGTTGGGGAGAATCGCATCTATCCCTGGGGGGATGATTGGCCTCCTTTATACGGCAATTTTTCAGATGAGTCTGCCAGACAGGCTTTGTCGCACTGGCGCGGTATTGAAGGGTATGATGACGGTTATCCCGTGACGGCCCCTGTTGTAAATAGTGGAATGAATGAGTTGGGCATCTTCGGGTTAGCCGGGAATGTCTGGGAATGGACAGCTGATTGGCATGATGAGAACCAGCAGGTCCACAAAATTCGCAAGGGTGGGTCGTGGGATTTTGATCCGCGCGACAGTTTGCGCATTGCCGCACGTGGATGGGATCGTCCTGAAGCCCGCTACGAAACCATTGGTTTTCGGATAGTTGTCGCACCGGTACGGTAGATATGGAATATATTAGCACGAGAGGGGATTCTGCCCCATTACGTTTCTCAAGTGTCGTTATGGAGGGTCTGGCGCGTGATGGTGGGTTGTATTTACCAGTCGCATTACCGGACTTTTATGATCGGCGGTCTGCGTTACGCGGTCTTGGTTTTGTAGATCTTGCGTTTGCCATTATGCGTCCGTTTGTGGATTTGACGGATGCGGATTTGAGCCGGCTGCTTCGCCTGAGTTATGCCACCTTTCGGGATCCACGGGTGACGCCGCTTGTAGCGGTTGGCAATGTGCATGTGCTCGAGCTGTTTCATGGTCCCACTTTGGCTTTCAAGGATGTTGCGTTACAATTTCTCGGGAATCTTTTTTCACATATTCTGAAGGGTGCAGGAGAGACTCTCAATATCGTTGCTGCGACCAGTGGCGACACAGGGAGTGCTGCCATTCATGGGGTTCGGGGAAAACCTGGCATGCAAATATTTGTGATGCATCCTAAAGGGCGCACGAGTAAATTGCAGGAGCTGCAAATGACGACGGTTATGGATGCGAATGTGCACAATATTGCTGTGGATGGTACGTTTGATGATTGTCAGGAGCTTGTGAAGGCGTTGTTTCGTGATTTGGCGTTTCGGGATCAGTATCAACTGGGGGCAGTCAATTCGATCAATTGGGCCCGTGTATTGGCGCAAGTCACGTATTTTGCGTATGCATCGTTGCAGGTCACGGCTGCGACCGGAGCCCCGCGCGTCCGTTTTTCGGTTCCCACGGGGAATTTTGGTGATGTATTTGCTGGTTATCTCGCCGCACGAATGGGTTTTCCGATTTCCAAGTTGATCGTGGCCACGAATGAGAATGACATTCTGGCGCGTTTTTTTGCGACAGGGGCCTATGCGGCGACGACGGTAAAACCGACAATCAGTCCTTCGATGGATATTCAGGTTGCGAGTAATTTCGAGCGGTACCTCTACTATTGTCTTGGTGGGGATGGTAAGCGGGTTGAGACGCTGCTGCGCGAATTTGCGCGTACGCGGCGTTTCACGTTGCCGGCTACGAGTCCAGAAGGCGAGCGGCCTTGGCTTGCTGCTGGTTCGGCGGGCACGCGCGCGACGTTGGATACGATCCGGTCGGTGTACCGTGAAACGGGATACCTGCTGGATCCGCACACGGCAGTGGGGTATCATGTGGCACAATCCTGGATGGAATCGGGTGAGCCGATGGTATGTTTGGCGACGGCACATCCGGCCAAGTTTCCGGACGCGATACGAGAAGCGCTGGGGGCGGATCTCGCGCATCACCCTATCCTGGATGACCTTGCCAGTTTGCCTGTCCGGAGTATTGATATGGCGGTAGATGAAGCGGCATTGAAGGAAATCGTGGTGTCAAGCCGTGCTTGCTGATACGATGAACGATGACATGAGAGATGATATGCTCAATGGATTTGCCTGTACAAAGTGTGGCAATTGCTGCCGGGTGCCGGGGTATGTACGGCTGTCTGGACATGATGTTACAAGTATAGCGCAGTATCTAGGGCTGGAAGCTGGCGCGTTCACGGCAGCGCATACACGACTGATGCCGGATCGCAGTGCCTTGGCATTACATGAGCAGGCAGATGGTGCTTGTGCCTTTTTGTTGCCTGATGGTTCTTGCAAGATTCAACCAGTGAAGCCGCAACAGTGCCGCGAATTTCCTTATACGTGGCGTTATCAAAACATGGCATCAATCTGCGAAGGGTGGAAAGAATGAAAAAACAAAAGCAAGGTGGGTTGGAGACGCGGATTCTTTCCGTAATTGAGCGTGAGAGTCGTCATCGTCCACTTGAAGATCATGAGATTGCCAAGGCATTGCAATTACATGGCCGGCAACGAGGTCTGTTGCATAAGACGCTGGAGGATATGGTGCAGCAAGGCCGTATTGTGCGGATACGCAAGGGGCGCTATGCTGCGGGCAAGGCGGTCGATCTGGTTACAGGAAAGCTGATTGTGGTGCGGTCGGGCAATGGATACGTCGATCCTGTTGAAAAGGATTCGGACGCGCAATCGGTTTTCGTCTCGCATCGCGACATGGGAACCGCTTTAACAGGTGATACGGTTGTTGTCCGCTTGCATCCGGGAAAGTCGGAAGAGGATCAAGGGCCATCCGGCAAGATCATTGAAGTTGTGCAACGGGGGCGGCACGAGATTGTGGGCACATTGCGGCAAGCGGGACGTTTCTTGCATGTCGTTCCACTGGCGTCCGGATACGGGCAAAACTTTTTTGTTGCCGACCC
>JBLRXB010000116.1:0-7098 GCA_047920915.1 Kiritimatiellia bacterium | reverse complement strand
GGCGGGATTTTCCAATGCGCGGGTGCGGCACTATGGAAAGCTTGCGCGCATTGAAGTGCCGCAGGATGAATTACAGGGACTTTATGACATGCAGTCGCAGATCTTTGCCTCGATTCAGGCGCTTGGTTTTGAGACTTGCGATATTGATGCGGAAGGCCTGGTATCCGGAAAATTGAATCGGGCACTAGTCTGAGGTAGCCGTAGTGCGTTTCCGGGGGGTTCATCCGGGTCCTTTTTTGTGCACGAGCTACGGTGTTGGCGGCGGTGAAAATGGTGGCGTCTCACTTGACACTGCGGATACGGCTTTGCTAGCGTTCCGATCGTGTCCACAGCGTTAGATCAAGAGGTATCTCTTATGAAATTCGAGGGTATTTATACGCCGGTCATCACGCCATTTTTCGCGGATGGTTCCATCAACCAAGCTGGGTATCGGGCGGTTATTGAGCGGCAAGTGGATCTCGGTATTCATGGCATCGTGATTGGGGGAACCACAGGTGAGAATTACGCGCTGACACGCGAGGAGCGTATTTGGCAATTCGGGTTTGCGCATGAGGTGATTGGTGGGCGAGTGCCTTGGCTTGCCGGGGTGAATGATATTCGCACGGAATCGGTCTGCGAGTATGCGGCGGCTGCGCGTGCTGCGGGAGCTGATGCTTTACTGCTAGCCGTGCCGCCGTATTCCTGCCCGACGGGCAAGGAGCTTGCGCAGCATGCGCTGGCGGTGGAAAAAGCCGGTAAGCTACCGGTCATGCTGTATAATTATCCAGGGCGTTCCGGTGCCGCGATGGACGAAGATTTTCTGATACGCGTGTCGCGGCATACGGGTTTTATTGCCATAAAGGAAAGCAGTGGTGACATCAATCGTGTTCATTTGCTGGCGCGTGAGTTTCCGCATCTGCAGTTGTGTTGTGGCGCCGATGATCAGGCACTGGAATTTTTTGCCTGGGGTGCCCGATCGTGGGTTTGTGCGGCAGCCAACTTTCTGGCGCCGGAGACGATTGCGCTCTATCGGACATGCGTTATGGATGGCGACTTCGAGTTGGGTCGCCGCATCATGAAAGCGATGTTGCCGCTGATGACGGTGCTGGAGCGCGGCGGCAAGTTCATTCAGTGTGTGAAGTATGCCTGCGAGCTGGACGGACTACCCAGCGGGCCGGCGCGTTTGCCGATGCGTCCGATGAAGAAGGAGCTCAAGCGGGAGTTCCGCGAAGCGCTCGAAAATACCCGTGCAACCGTTGCCCATTTATTACATGCTAAGTAAGGAATAATAACCATGAGTGATCTGCTTTCCTGTGAAGATTATACGGCTCGGGCCGCAGCTTTGGATTTGCCTTCTTGTGCTTTCATCAACGGCAAATACATGCCGGCGAAATCCGGCAAGACGTTTGCTACGATCAATCCGGCTACCGGCGATGTGTTGACGCAAATCTCGGCCTGTGGTTCCGAGGATGTAGATTTGGCGGTGGAAAAAGCGAGGAAGGCTTTTGATCAGGGGGTGTGGTCGCGGCTGCATCCGTCGGAGCGTAAGGCCATCATGATTCAGTGGGTGAAGCTGATCAAGCGCAACCGGTTTGAGCTGGCGACGATGGAGAGTCTGGATAGTGGCAAACCGATCCGGGACTGTGTGTCGCAGGACATTCCCGAGACGGTGAATTGTCTGGCTTGGTATGCCGAAGCGGCGGACAAGCTTTATGGACAGATCTCGCCAACGACCGATGAGGCGCTGGGCTTGATTGTGCGCGAACCCGCCGGTGTGGTGGCCTGCGTGTTGCCCTGGAATTTTCCGATGCTGATGCTGGCCTGGAAAGCGGGACCGGCGTTGGCGGCTGGCAATAGCGTGATTGTGAAGCCGGCCGAGCAGACGAGCATGACGGCACTGCGATTGGCCGAGCTCGCGGAGGAGGCGGGAATTCCTGCTGGTGTCTTTAATGTGGTTCCGGGGCTTGGTGAGGAGGCTGGCGCGGCCATTGGCAAACATATGGATATCGATGTGGTTTCCTTCACGGGCTCGACGGAAGTTGGTCGGATGTTTATGAAATATGCGGCCGAGAGCAACTTGAAGCGGGTCGTGCTGGAATGCGGCGGCAAGAATCCGGCGGTTGTGTTGTCGGATGCCGAGAATCTTGATTCTGTCGCCGAGTATGTCGTGTATGCGGTGTTCTGGAATATGGGCGAAAACTGCACCTCGAACTCGCGTTTGATTGTGCATGCTTCCGTGAAAGATGCCCTGATGGAAAAGGTCATGGAGAAAGTCAAGGATTGGCGCACCGGGAATCCGTTGGATCCGGCCAATGCATTGGGGGCGATTGTTTCCCAAACGCAATTTGATCAGATCATGGGCTATATCAAGGGGGCGCAGAAGGAAGGTGCCAAGCTGATTCTTGGTGGAGAGGCGCTAAAGCTTGGCAAGGGCCTGTTTATTCCTCCGACCATTTTTGATGATGTGAAGCCGGATATGGCAATTGCGCGCGATGAGATCTTTGGTCCGGTGTTGGCGGTGATGACGGTTGGGAGTGATGAGGAAGCCATAGTGCTGGCCAATGCGACTTGCTACGGCTTACAGGCCTCCGTATTTACCAGCAATGTAAAGAAGGCCTTGCGGGCCGGACGTGATCTGAAAGCCGGTACGGTTTCTGTCAATTGTTACAGTGAAGGTGATATTACGACGCCATTTGGCGGGTACAAGCTTTCCGGCTTTGGTGGGCGCGACAACTCGTTGCAGGCATTTGAGCCGTACACCGAGACCAAGGCGATCTGGATTGATCTGAGCGATCACGATGTTGATGCCAGCGTCTAGTCCTATACGTGGAAGGTTGGCGCCGAGTCCGACGGGCGCGTTACATTTGGGGAATGCGCGGAGCTTCTTGCTGGCGTGGCTTTCTGTTCGTTCACGCGGTGGGACGGTGGTGATGCGGATCGAGGATCTGGATCATCCCAAGGTGAAGCCGTGGGCCGTTTCCGAAATATTGGACGATTTGCGCTGGCTGGGTCTGGATTGGGATGAAGGGCCTGATGTGGGGGGGGCTTTGGGACCCTATGTGCAGCGTGAACGCTGCGAGCAGTACGCTGCGGCACTTGAAGTTCTAAAGGAGAAGGGACAGGTCTATCCCTGTGTGTGCAGTCGGCGGGATGTGGAGTCGGCGCAGGCTGCGCCGCATGCGGAGGATTATCAACGGTATCCGGGAACCTGTCAGGGGCGCTTCGGGTCATTTGCAGACGCGCGTGCATTCTTGCCTTCCGAGCGGTTGCCGGCTTGGCGCTTTCAAGCACTGGATGAGGCTGTCGGGTTCGAGGATGGATTTTGTGGCTACCATGGAGCGAATGTAGCGCAGCGCGACGGTGATTTTGTTTTGGCGCGCGATGCGCAGGGTGCGGGTTACATGTTGGCGGTAGTGGTGGATGATGCCGCAATGGGGATTACGGAAGTGCTGCGGGGCGATGATTTGTTGCCGGCCACGCATCGGCAACTTTTGCTGTATCGGGCACTGGGCTTGGAGCCGCCCCGGTTTGTGCATGTGCCGCTGGTGGTGGGGCCGGATGGCAAGCGTCTGGCTAAGCGGCATGGGGATACGCGTTTACGTGTTTATCGCGAACAGGGGATTGCGCCCGAACGTATCACTGGTTTTCTGGCCTGGTCCTGTGGCTTGATCCCTTTTGGCATGGCGTGCCGTCCCACGGAACTGATTGCGGATTTTTCGCTTGATAAACTTCCGCATGAACCGCTGGTGCTTACGCCGGAGTTGGTGGAGCAGGCGGGACTGTCGGTCTAGTAATTGCCGGGTTGGTTGGTGTGAACACCAACGGTGGGACTGGATGGCGGCGCAGATATGAAGGGTCTGCTGGAGGCGTAAGGTGCACAGCCGCGTTAGTCGGTTTCGGTGAGTGGCGGGCAGGTGCAGACGAGGTGGCGATCGCCGTAGGCGTTGTCGACGCGACCGACAGGAGGCCAGTATTTATCGATGCGGAAGGCGCCTGGCGGGAAGCAGCCTTGTTCGCGGGGGTAGGGGCGGGTCCACTCGGCGACCAGGTCTTCGACGGTATGCGGTGCGTGCTTGAGCGGATTGTTGTTGGGATCAATCCGTCCTTCGATTACATCGTCGATTTCAGCACGAATAGCGAGCATGGCTGTGATGAAGCGGTCGAGTTCGGCCTTGGTTTCGCTCTCGGTGGGCTCGACCATAAGGGTTCCGGCAACGGGCCAGCTCATGGTGGGGGCATGGAAGCCGTTGTCGATGAGTCGTTTGGCAATATCATCTACGGTAATGCCGTGCTCGGCGAATGCGCGTGTATCGAGAATGCATTCGTGAGCGACGCGTCCGTTCCGTCCTGAGAACAGGATTGGATATGCTTCGCGCAGGCGTGCGGCAATATAGTTGGCGTTGAGGATGGCCACGCGTGTGGCTTGTGTAAGGCCCGATCCGCCCATCATGAGGCAGTAGGCCCACGAGATCAGCAAAATCGACGCCGATCCATATGGTGTTGCGCTCACCGGGCCCTGTTGTCCGCCAGTTTCGGGATGGCCGGGAAGGTGTGGGGTCAAGTGTGCCTTGACGCCGATGGGTCCCATGCCGGGGCCGCCGCCGCCGTGGGGTATGGCGAATGTCTTGTGGAGATTGAGGTGGGAGACATCGGCGCCGACATCGCCAGGGCGCGCGAGCCCGACGAGGGCGTTCAGGTTGGCTCCATCGAGGTAGACCTGCCCGCCGTATTGGTGGGTGATGGCACAAACCTCATGGACGGTTTCCTCGAAGACGCCATGGGTGGAGGGATAGGTGATCATGCAGGCGGCCAGTTTGGTGCCGGCGGCAGCGGCCTTCTGGCGGAAATCCTCGACATCGATATCGCCATTGGCGGCGGTTTTGACGGCGACCACTTGCATGCCGCACATTTGTGCGCTGGCGGGATTGGTGCCATGCGCCGAAACGGGGATCAGGCAAATATTACGTTCGCTGTCGCCGTTGGCCTGATGGTAGGCGCGAATGGTGAGGAGACCGGCATATTCGCCTTGGGCGCCCGAGTTGGGCTGCATACAGATGGCATCGTAGCCGGTGATTTCGCACAGGCGCCGGGATAGATCCTCGATCAGGATCGCATAGCCGCGGGCCTGATCAGCGGGGACAAAGGGATGCACGCTGGCGAAAGCGCGCCATGATAGCGGCAGCATTTCGGCTGCGGCATTGAGTTTCATGGTGCAGGATCCGAGGGGGATCATAGCGCGATCAAGCGCCAGGTCGCGATCGCTGAGGCGGCGCATGTAGCGCATCATTTCGGACTCGGCCCGATTCATGTGGAAGATCGGGTGGGTCAAATATGGGGAGGTGCGCTGCATATCGGCAGGAAAGGCTGGTTGCGCGGGCGTGGGCGGGAGGCTATCGATGCCGAAGGCGCGCACTACACGCAGCAGGATATCCTCGTTGGTGGTTTCGTCGAGGCTGATGCCGACGCGATCATTGCCGATCTTGCGGAAGTTGAGGCCTTCCTGGCGGGCGGCAGCAAGGATGCCAGCTTGTCCGACGCCGACCTTGACGGTAATGGTGTCGAAGAAGACGTCCGAAAGGATGACCGCCCCGGCCTGGCGCAGCGCTTCGGCGAGTCGTGCGGTGTTGAAGTGTACGCATTCGGCGATGGCACGGAGTCCGTCGGGCCCGTGGAATACCGCATAGAACGAGGCCATGACCGCGAGGAGGGCCTGAGCCGTACATACGTTCGAGGTCGCTTTTTCGCGCCGGATGTGTTGTTCGCGGGTTTGCAGGGCCAGCCGGAAGGCGCGGTTACCACGGGCATCAATGGACACGCCCACGACCCGGCCAGGAATGGCACGTTTAAAATCTTCCTTACAGGCCAGGAAGGCGGCGTGGGGGCCGCCGTATCCGAGGGGTACCCCAAAGCGCTGGCTGGAGCCGACGGCGATATCGCAGTCCATGGCGCCGGGCTCCTTGAGGATCGTCAGCGCGAGCAGATCGGTGGCCATGATGGCGATTGCCTTGCTGGCATGCAGGGCCTCGATTTGGGGCGTGAAGTCACGGAGTCGCCCGTAGGTACCAGGATATTGGAAAATGGCCCCGAAGACATCGCCGGCGGGAACTTCTTCGGGCGCCCCGACCAGAATGGAGATGCCCAATGGTTCGGCCCGTGTTTGCATGACGGCAATGTTTTGCGGATGGCAATTTTCGTCGATAAAGAAGGTGCGGCTTTTGGATTTGGAGGAGCGCAGGGCGACGGCCATGGCTTCGGCACAGGCAGTGGCCTCATCCAGAAGCGAGGCATTGGAAACGGGGAGCCCGGTCAGGTCAGATACCATGGTCTGATAATTGAGCAGGGCCTCGAGGCGGCCCTGTGATATTTCGGGCTGATAAGGCGTGTAGGCTGTATACCAGGCGGGGTTTTCCAGGATGTTGCGCTGGATGGCGGGCGGGGTGACGGTGTTATAGAAGCCTTGTCCGATCAAGGATGTCATGACCGTGTTTTGCTCGGCTGTGCGGCGCATTTTTTCCAATAGTTCATGCTCGGTGAGCGGAGCCCAGGGTAGAGCCATTTTCTGGCGAATGGATGCAGGCACGGTTTCTTCGATGAGTGCATCGAGGGATTTGGTGCCGACGGCTGTAAGCATATCCTGCATTTCGGCGGGCGAGGGGCCGATATGGCGCCGATTGGCGAAATCGTAGGGATCATAGGTTGTGCGTTGATAGGTCATGGTGTGGTCCGGGGTTAAACGTTAGCGACAATAGTTGTGTGGATAAAAGGGCATAGAGGTAACTTCGGCACCGATGCGTTTGCCGCGGACTTCGCCCCAGACGCGTGACCCGCGCGTGGCCAGCGTAGTTGGCAGGTAGGCCATCGCGATGGAGCGTTCGCAGGAGGGGCTGAAGCAGCCAGAGGTGACGTGTCCAATGGGATCGGCATCTTCGGGAGAGGCAAATAACAGGGTGCCTTCACGCATGGCACCGCGGCCATCCGGCAAAATACCGCAGCGGGTTTTTTGCGGGCCCGATTCGAGTTCTGCCAGAATTCGGCTATTGCCCGGGAATCCGCCTGCGCGGGCTCCCTTTTGGCGGCGTACCTTCTGGATGGCCCAGGCCAAGCCCGCCTCGATGGGGG
>JBLRXB010000115.1:0-7121 GCA_047920915.1 Kiritimatiellia bacterium | reverse complement strand
GGTTACTGTTGTCGGCGATCGGTAGGTACAGGGAAGACGATATTGATCTGCCAGGTCGTCTGGCTGCGCGTTTCTTTCTTGGTGGCGCGATGGTTATGTTGCTCTGGTTCCTGTGGGCCGGTACAGGGGTGGTTGTCGGCCTCGTACTGGTGTTTCTAGCAATCGTCATTATGATCATGGTTGCTCGTGTTGTGGCGGAAACGGGCGTTACGTATATTTGGATTATCCCGCTGACGGCCACCAGGATCTTTGGTCTGTTCCCCAGTCGGCTTTTTGATCTTGGGACGCTGTTCCTGCAGCAGGCACATTATGTGATTGCCAACCGTGCCTCTGCAGTGAGTGTGGCGGTGATGGCCATGTTGGCACTAGGACTGAATCGCAATGCGTCGGTCGCGCATAAAATGCGCTTGGCTTGGCTTGGGGTCGCCGTGTTGGTGGTCGGATTCCTGATCTGCGGTGTGGTGCATTTGCATATGGGATACACCCATCCATTCTCTCTGGATGGTGTTAATATACCGGTGGTTGGACGCGGGGCCCAGATGATGAGCATTGACCCCATGCAGCGGATGTTGTCGGCACGTGAGACGGGATTCGAAGCAAGTCCATTCGGGACGATGATAGGTGGGGCCGTATTGGCAATTGGGTTGCTCATGCTCTGCGCGCGTTTCCCTGCCTGGCCATTGCATCCTGTGGGGTTGTTATTTGTGTATTCATCCGTAGGGTTGCGATTGGTGATCAGCATGTTTTTCGGGTGGCTCATCAAATCACTGCTGTTACGCTATGGTGGCAATAAGGCCTATCGCGCCTGTATACCATTTTTCATGGGTGTTATATTTGGCGAGATATTCGCAAATGCCTTCTGGACAATAGTTCCCGTGATGCAAATTCTTTTCGGGGCGGATCCGGTCAATTTGCCGCGATTGATTATTTTCCAATACACCTAAGGCAGGATTGCTCGGAGGGTTACGGGATCCAGTTCCTGAATCGGCTTATGAGCGGAGCTGCTTGCATAGGCATAGAGGCATTTGAGGAGCTGGCGCGCTTCGGGGTGTTGTTGCAACCCAAGCAGATCGATGGTGCAGACAATGAGGCGTCCGTGGCCGACTTTGGCCTCGAGTATGAGTCCGAGCTTGTAGTTGCGATCGATGCCATCAATTACTTGCACGATAGGCCGGAAGGCTTGCGGTGTGTCATTCAGAATCATCGGATCGCAATGTTTGACCAGTTGCCACCACTGCCAGTTGGAATGGAATTCGGTGGGGAAGTCCTTGAACAGCGGATGCTTGGGGTCAAGCAGAATGCCCTGGGTTCCGGGGACTTCCGTGCCGTCGGGAGCTTTCTTGTTGCCCATGCGGAACATGGGCGACCAGAAGCCGGTTTGAAAGGCCATGCGGACGGTTTGCTTGACTGTGCCGGGCTTGGTGAAAAACAGTATGGTTTTACCCGATTCCAAGTCGGTTTGTACTTTGCGATTCAGGCTCCGTGTAACCGTGATTCCTTTTGGCGCTGCTGGCGCTTTCGTTGTTTGGGGATATACCCAGATGTCGTACGTGTTTTTGTAGGGCGTTCCGGGGACAGCGATGGTAACCAGTAATTTTTGCGCGGTCTTGATTCCACTGAGATCGGCGGAGAACAAATCGACATCGCTCACGTTGCCGGTCAAAATATCCATTGTACGGGTCTGTCCCTTGGCCAAGACTTTCTTGTCGGCAGTGATCGTCCAAGTCAGATGTTTCTGGATAAAGTCGTTGGGGCCATAATGGGCAATGCGGATGCGGCCATGGAAGGTTTCGTCATTGGTCCAAGTGTATTTCGTCATCCATAGCAACGGAACGGTTTCGCAACAGAACTGACGCCAGGCGTCGGGAGTGATGAGTCCCTTGGAATCCATAAACGCATCGAGGATACCGACTAGGGCGGTACCTTGTCCGCTGAAATCCATCAAGTCGAGCAGGTGAAATCCGCCAATGCCGGAGGTTCGCATGCAGGCTTCGACATCCTCGCGGTGGCAGATTACCGAGAGCGCTCCTGATGCCTTGAAAAAGTCCATGGCCTGATCGAGCATACCGGCCGCCTTGAGGCGTTCACGGAAAATCTCGAAATTGCGTGCACGTAGCACGCCTTTGTACTTTTTGATTTCTCGGTAATCGGGGTAGACTTCAAATTCGGCATTTTCGTGAGAGATGACGGGCACGGGCACGCCCTGCAGGGACGCGTCGTAGTCGACCGTTGTCGAGGGGGCCTTGTGGTCGATATGGCCATGAGATTCGAAGGAGGCGCCGCGCATGGGTAGGTTCTTGCCGGTGCTGCGTGTCACCCAGAACTGGTCACCTTCGCGCAGGCCGAGATCCCAGTGGAAGTGGCCGGAGCCCATCGCGTAGAGATGGCGGTCGTCGATGGCGCGGAAATGGTCGCACATGCCCTTCATGACCGACTCGTCGCCACCGAGTTCGTTGCCTAGGGTTAGCATGACAAAGGATGGATGGTTGCCGTAGTGCTTCAAGATACGTTCGCCTTCGCGGAGTAAATAGGCGGTGCGGATGGCGGGCGGTCCGCCATCGCCCTCGAGTTCTGCCAGCGTCTCGTAGGCCTCGGCGGGTGGCCGGTAGTCCTTGTTGTCGGGAGCCGTAATTTCGCGTTTATTGGGCAATTCGGCGAGGAAGTAGAAGCCCAGTTCATCAGCGGCGGCAAAGGCTGCCTCGGGTGGACACCACGAGTGGAAGCGATAATGATTCAGGCCGTAGGACTTGGCGATGGAGAGCAGTCGCATCCATTCCTGCTTATCCATGGGGGCATAGCCGGTGAGCGGGAAGATGGCACTGTCCACGCGTCCCCGCAGGATGGTGGGGCGTCCATTCACGGTGAACTGCCCCCGGTTTGTGGAGAAGTTGCGTAGGCCGCATATGATGTTGCAGGCGTCCCTGACTGGGGTTGCCACGGGCATCGCCTCGAGTTCTGCGGTAATACGCAAAAGTGTTGTGTCGAATTCGTCCCACATGGGGATGGTTTCGGGGAGCTTGATCGTTGTTCCGAGCGTGGCGGTCCCTTGGTTGAGCAGGGTGCCTGTATGCGCTGGGGGAATGCGGCTGGTGGATTTCTGTCCGACGACTTCGACTTTCCATGTCAGGTTCGCTGCCCCACTCCAAGGGGTTTCGTTTACGAGCTTGGCTGCGATTCGGATGGTTCGCGCGGCTGGGTCGGGATAGGCCTGGAGGTTGGTAAAGTGAATCCGTTCCGTTGCACGTAAGCTGATATTGCCGAGAATGCCATTCCAGTTGGTTTGGGTTCGTTCATCAACTTGGTGGCAGGGGCCAACGGGTGGGAGTTTGGCATTGTCGATCAAAATGGTGAGCGTGTGTTTGCCTGGCGTAAGGTGCTTGGATAGATCGAATTCGTGGGGTGTAGAGAGGGATTCGTCGCTACCGGCCCATTTCCCATCGATCCAGACCTGGCTATTCTTGGTTCTCTCGAGGGTCAGGTAGATGATCTTGTCCTGCCAGTTGGCGGGGATCGTGACTTCACGTTGATACCAGGCGGGGCCAATGAAGCGGTAGACGCGGGAGAGACGGTCGGCGCAGGCTTCGTTGGTACCCTCTCCATAGCCAGCCTCATCGGTGGTGCCGGGAAGCGCGATGTTCTGTGGCAGCTTGGCATCGAACCAATGCTGCTGGATGCCTTGGTTATCGGGATCGAGTTTGAACTGCCATTTGCCCGCGAGCGAGAGTATATTGGAGCCAGTTTCCATTTCAAGATCCTTGGTTGAGGAAAAATACAGTTGCCAAGGACGCATCCTAGACGGCATTGTTAAGAATTCAACGATTTTTCATAAAGAAGGGGTAATAGTATGAAGCGTATCGGGGTAGTTGGCTTTGGTAGACGGATTGACCATGTATTGAAAAATGTGGCCAAACTCAGCAATGGCGAGGTGGAGGTTGTGGCGTATTATGATCCGTCCGATAAGGCGGCAGCACGGGTCATGAAGGATTATCCCGCAATTCGTGCTTGCGGGAGTGTTGCAGAAGTTGTCACCGCGCCCGATGTCGATTGGGTTTTTATCGGATCCTTCAATGCTTTACATAGTGGACATGCGGTTGCGGCGTTGGATGCGGGCAAGGATGTATTCTGTGAGAAGCCGGTGGCAACGACGCGGCAACAGTGTATGGATATTGTGGCAGCCCGTAAACGGAATCCTTCCAAGCAATTTATTGTGGGTTTTGTGCTGCGGTACTCTGCATTTTACCGGACGATGAAGCAGTGGATCGAGGAGGGGCGTCTGGGGCAGCTCATCAGCATGGAGTTCAATGAGACCCTTTCTCCTTACCACGGTGCTGCCATGCACGGGAATTGGCGTCGCAAGAGCGAATGGAGTGGCCCGATGATCGTGGAGAAATGCTGCCACGATATGGACCTGATGCTGTGGATGACAGATAGCAGGCCGGCGCGGGTGGCTAGTTTTGGAGGTTTGACCTTCTTCAAATCCGAAAATGCGCATTACAACGACCTCTATCCGGTGGGGGAAAAGGGGTACAAGTATTATGATCGAGGACTGGCGACGGGATACGCCGTTGGTGATGAGGAAAACATCACGCCGTTTAGTGACGACAAGGATTCGATCGATAATCAGGTTGCGATCATGGAATTAGAGAACCATGTGCGTGTGTCTTTCCATTTCTGTATGCATAGTGCGCAGCAGGAACGTCGGTTCTATATGTGCGGTACGCGCGGTACGATCCGTGGCAATGTGTTGAATGGTACACTGGAATATACGCCGGTTGGGTGGGATTCGGAAACCGAGGTGGTTCGTCCGATTACTGGGGATGATCATGGTGGCGCGGAAGAGCCGATGGCGCAAGATGTCCTGGCTTGTATGTTGCGGGGGGCACCTACGCCGACAACGCTTGAAGATGGCTTGCGAGCCTCGTTTACCTGTTTTGGAATCGAAGAAGCGCGCGAGACCGGCACGGTTGTTGCAATGCAATCCTATTGGTCCGATCTAGCTACAGCCTCAATGTGATATTCTTGCAGCCCGGGAAATCAGGCCCTGCCAAGCAAGCGTGTGCGGATGCAGGATTGTTAACCACAGAAATCCCGGAAGGACGCAGAAGGGGAAGGGGATTTTTTAACCGCAAATTATTTGAATCACCCGAATTTTCGGGCAGAGAAAGTGGAGCGTGGAAAGGGTGAGGTTTCGGCTTGGCATATCGGATACCTTTTTCTTAGACTCCAGATTTTATCGCAAAAAGTGGTTTTTAACGGGTTTAAAAGGCCATATTAAACGGTTAATGAATTAATAACCAATGGATTACAGCGGCTTAGCCGCAAATGACTCCATTTGATTTGCGTGTTGCATGATTTACAGAAAGTTTGGGCGATTCATGAAAAAACCGAATATCATGGTGATTTTGATGGACGACATGGGGTTTTCGGATCCCGGTTGTTATGGGGGGGAGATTGAAACGCCGAATATGGATCGTTTGGCAAAGAACGGGTTGCGCTATTCGCAATTTTACAGCACGCCGCGCTGCTGGCCGACGCGCTCTTCGATATTGACGGGGTATTACCCTCCGCAGGTCTGTATGGATCCGATCCGGCGTGATTATCGTGCCTCCTGGCAGCGCATGATTCCGGATCATCTGGCCCCCTTGGGCTACAAGAATTATCATTCTGGCAAGTGGCATGTTTTCAATACGCGCGATCCGGAAAAAGAAGGTGGTTTTGACATAAGTTGGGGGTACGATATTGAGCAGTTCAATCATTTTTTCCATACGGAAGATGGCAAGACGCAATTCTCGTCCGAGGCGATCACGGATCATGCCCTGATGTGCTTGAAAGAGCACGAACAGCATGCCCCGGAGCATCCATTCTTCCACTATGTGTGCTACACGACCCCACACTTCCCGGTTCAGGCCGAGCAGGCGGATATTGACAAGTATCGCGACCGCTATTTGGATGGCTGGGATGCGATGCGTCAGCGACGATACGAACGCATGAAGGCGATCGGACTGATCGACTGTGCATTGTCGGACCGCGAGCCCAAGGTACCTGCGCCGCATTATCTGGCGCATAAGGAAGAATGGGATGCTGATTTCGGCCCGGGCGAAATCGAGCATGCTGTGGCGTGGGACAAACTTACGGACGAGCAGAAACGCTTCCAGGCGACGAAGATGGCGATACATGCGGCGATGGTGGATCGGACGGATCGTGAGATCGGACGTATTCTGGACAAACTGGAATCGATGCAGGTACTGGATGATACCTTGATCGTCTTTCTAAGCGACAATGGCTGCAGTGCCGAAATCATGATTCGTGGGCAGGGGCATGATCCCTCGGCGTTGCCGGGTTCCGCGTTCACGCATTTGTGTCTGGGACCGGGCTGGTCGACTTGTTGTAATACGCCATTCCGCCGCCATAAGATCTGGGCGCATGAGGGGGGCGTATCCTCGCCGTTGATCGTGCATTGGCCGAAGGGCATCCAAACGCAGGGCGGAATACGGCATGACATAGGGCATGTCGTGGATTTTCTGCCGACCTTCATCGATGTGGCCGGAGGAGATTCGACCAATATGACGTTGCCCGAGGGTGCCCCGCCATTACCGGGCAAGAGTCTCGTCCCGAGTTTCACGCAGGATGGAACGGTGCAACGTGATCATATCTATCACCACCATCAAGGCAACCGTGCCCTGCGAGTTGGCAACTGGAAGATTGTTAATGAAGGACTGACTGACACGGGCAAGCCCGAAGACCGTTGGGCCCTGTATGATCTATCCACGGATCGTTGCGAGATGCACGATTTGGCTGCGGAAAACCCCGCCTTGCTAGAAAAATTGATTGCCAAATGGCAGTCGTGCGAGGACACCTACCGCAATCCCGGAACGGCGCACAATGCGCTTGTGTAGTGCTCCATCCGATTGTGCGGTTCGTATTCCTGTTGCGATCAATCTAGGTGATCAAAGTAGCTGGTGTTTCTATCCGCCGTTTGCGTTGAAGCCCAGTTAATCCACAACCGATGGATTTCTTGAAGAGTATACTGCGCATTGGATATGTTGCGTTGCGAACCACGATTGCATCGCTACGGCCTGGTTCACGTACGTGCAGAAACGTCCGGTGAACATCTTGTCTGT
>JBLRXB010000114.1:0-7199 GCA_047920915.1 Kiritimatiellia bacterium | reverse complement strand
CGAAGCTAGTAGTCGTTTGTTAGCAAATGCCTTTCCGGAGTGAGATTTCAGATACTTCTCAAATTCTAATGCTTCATGTTTGTTGGGGAAAGCGCAGTACCATTCGAGCCGCCAAGGTTTATATTTCGCAGTGTGCGGACATCCGCCCTCATTATGTTTGGGAATACGCTTTTTGAGATCCGAAGAATAGCCGATGTATGTCTGGGTCGGATGCGGAATGCTTCGTATGATGTATACGTAGTGCATGGTGTTGACCCCGGTTTATGGCTTCGTCTGGCCCTGCGTCGCTTTCGTTCCTCAAGCTATGCAGGGCATGCTTCGCCCTGGCGATCTACTAGCATGGCCGCGCCATGCGTAGCCCGCCAGGGCGAAGCATGGTGGAGGTAAGGGGATTCGAACCCCTGGCCTTCGCATTGCGAACGCGACGCTCTACCAACTGAGCTATACCCCCAAGAATTGCGGCATTGATAGCATTGCACGGGATTTTCTGCAAGTAGTTTGATTGCGATGTTTCTTTGCCGGGCCGGTGATCTTGTTTTGGGGGTCAGGAAAATCCAGCCAGCTTCGCTGAAAGTGTTCAGGGGTTCAGCGTTCAGGCTGGTCGCCCTTTTGTCTTTCCTGAACACGATGCGCACCAACATGTTACAAACCTCAAAAGCAAATGTTCGACGCAGTTACGCAAACAATCTTCGATTAAGGGGCTAATGTACGCAGGGCGGTAACCGTATTTGTTAAAACGCTTGATCCTGCTTGGGCCGCGGCTTGACTTTTGGGGCGTGTTGCTGCACGATTTTGCAGTTTGTGTAGTAGGGCCTGGTATTTAACCCGTTACAAAAATGGGAAGCAGGTGTTTGCCTGATTTCATGAGTGGGATGGTCAGCTTTTATGCAACATCGGTTACAACAGAAAATGGATGTAGCGTTCTCGTATCCATGTGTGTTTTCGAAGGACGTATTTGATCCCGCGCATCCCGCGATTATCGATGTGCTGGATGGTGGTCGCAGTGTGAATCGGCAGCAGCGTGTGCTTGTGGTGGTGGATCAGGCCGTTGCGGAGCTGCATCCGGAACTGGGCGAGAGGATCGCGCGTTACTTTGCGCGGCATGCCGCCGGTATTACCTTGGTTTCGGATCCCGTGGTGGTTCCGGGCGGGGAGGCGGTAAAGAATGACGAGATCCATGTGCGGCGTATCGTAGAGCTGGTGAATCGTTACAGGATTGATCGTCATTCGTTTATTTTTGCGATTGGTGGCGGTGCCGTATTGGATATGGTGGGTTATGCGGCTGCGATCTGTCATCGGGGGATTCGTTTGGTGCGCTTTCCGACGACGGTATTGGCCCAGAACGATTCGGGTGTTGGCGTGAAGAATGGCATCAACGCCTTTGGGAAAAAGAACTTTCTGGGGACGTTTGTGGCGCCGTTTGCCGTAATCAATGATTTTCAGTTTTTGTCGACACTGGAGGATCGCGATTGGCGCAGCGGGATGGCCGAAGCGGTAAAGGTGGCCTTGCTGCGGGATGCCGCGTTTTTTGCGTCTTTGGAGCAGAATGTGGCGCCGTTGGCTGCCCGTGACATGGCTGCGATGCAGTCGCTGATTGTCCGCTGTGCCGAGCTGCATCTGGAGCATATCGCCACTTCGGGTGACCCCTTTGAGGCCGGGACGTCGCGTCCGCTGGATTTCGGGCATTGGGCCGCGCATAAGCTGGAGCAGCTTTCCGATTTTCGTATCCGGCACGGTGAGGCGGTGGCGATCGGTCTGGCGCTGGATTCGGTTTATTCCATGCTTGATGGTCGGCTCGATGAGGCTTCGCTGGAGCGAATATTGCGGTTATTTGTGGCGCTGGGGTTTGATTTGTATGCTCCGGAGCTGATGCTGCGGGATGCAGAGGGGCAATTGGAACTACTGGCGGGGTTGCAGGAATTTCGCGAGCATCTGGGTGGCGAGCTGACGGTGATGCTACTGGAGGCGATTGGTCGGGGTGTGGAGACGCATCATATGGATGATGCCAGGATTGTGCAGAGTCTGGATATCTTGCGGGGCTGGGCGACGGCCAGAGGTCGGAAGACAGAAGTCTGAGGTCGGAGGTCGAGAGACGGAAGACTTTGAAAAGAAACAGCCGGCTGCTATGATTCTGAGTTGGAAACACAAAGAGAACTGAAGGGCTTTGCGGGATGTAACCGCGAATTGTGCGAATTGGAATTGCTGGTAGGCTTGCTGATTTAGACAAAATAATTGGATAGGAAAAAGAGATTTGGAGTCTGTGGTCTGCAGTCTGGCACACAGGGAGGATATATGGATCAGTATGAAACGAGTTGTCCGCTGACGCAGGTTGAGTTGCTGCAGTTGGATTTTTTGAAGGCGCGGAATCAGTTGCTGGAGATAGCTGCTTTTCTGGATCGGTTGGATCGGGCGAAGGCGTTGGATGGTGCTGATGATTTTCGGCTCGTGGCATTCCGGCGGGTGCTCAAGGATTTGATCGATGGGGAGCCCGACAAGGTGAAACGGATACAAATGGGTTTAAGTGATATGCAGATCGAGCCGCTGTTGGAGCGTGATGTGCAGAACGCGTTTGGTGCTGTCAAAGCTTGAAGCACGATGCTATGCCGAGACAATGATCGATAATAGATGGAGCCTGTTATGCAATACATAGATTTACACTGTCACATGTCATCACGGACAACCGATGATTACCACATGATGTCGCTTACGGGATGTGTTGCGCTTTCCGAGCCGGCGTTCTGGAATGGGTACGATACCTGTACGCCTGATTATTTTCGCGACTATTTTAATCGTCTGACGGATTACGAACCCAAGCGTGCAGCCCAGTATGGTATCCAGCATTATGCGTGGCTTTGCCTGAATCCCAAGGAGTCTGAGAATCGGGAAATGGCCAAGGCGGTGTTGAAAATCATTCCGGAGTTTTTAGATAAGCCCAACATCCTCGGGATCGGGGAAATCGGAGTGAACCGGGTTACGCGTAATGAGCTGGCCTCCTTTATCGAGCATGTGGAATTGGCGATGCAGACCAATGAGTTGATTCATATCCATACGCCGCATATGGAGGACAAGTACAAGGGAACGAAGGTCATGGTTGATACGCTTCTGGCGGACAAGCGCCTGACGCCCGGTCGGGTGATGCTGGATCATGCCGAGGAACATACGATTGAGATGATACTGGGGAATGGTTTCTGGACGGGGTTGACGTTGTACCCGACGACGAAGGTCACGCATAGTCGGGCGGTGGATATGATCGAGCGCTACGGGACCGAGCGCATTTGCGTGGCCTCGGCTTGCGACTGGGCGCCGAGTCACCCGATTGCCGTACCGGAGTTTATCGGGCAGATGCGTCGGCGGGGGCACTCGGAGGAGACGATTCGTAAGGTGGTTTATGAGAATCCGGCGGAATTTCTGGCGCAGTGTCCGAAGTTCAAGCTCAAGCATACGGAGCCGGGTGCGGTACTGCGGTTTGTCTAGGCATCGTGAAGTCCGGAGGGCGATCCCACCGGGCCTGTCGCGGTGGTGAAGGGAGTTGAGGGCGGTCGTTTCCAAAACACAATGTTTATCTCCGCCGGGGTACACCCGGCGGGCGATGAAATACCAAGACCGGTGGTGGTAATGCAGATAGGCACAAAACTTCATCTTACGTATTGTACGAACATTCATCCGGGCAATGATTGGCGCGAGGTGCAGTCCGGTCTGGCTGCCTATGGTCCCCAACTGAAAAGTCGCCTTTCGCCCGATCAGCCTTTAGGAATCGGGTTGCGCCTTTCGCACCTGGCATCGGTTGAGTTGCTGGAGGGGGCGCGTCTTCAGGCTTTCAAGGACCAGCTTGCACAGGATGGTTTGTACGTATTTACCATGAACGGTTTTCCGTATGGTTCGTTTCATCGGGAACGGGTGAAGGACATGGTGCATGCGCCGGATTGGCGGACACGGGAGCGTGGCGATTACACGATCCGGCTGGCGCAGATCCTGGCCGCTTTGCTTCCCGGCGATATGGATGAGGGCAGCATCTCAACGAGTCCGCTTTCTTACAAGCCTTGGCTGGTGCCCGGTGGATCTGCCGACACATGGGAAAGCATTGTGGTTGAGCTTGTGCGTGTGGTGCAGGCATTGCGGGAAATCGAACAGAAATCGGGCAAGTATATACATGTCGATCTGGAGCCGGAGCCGGATGGTTTACTGGAAACGGCGGATGAGGTCTGTGCCTTTTTTGGTGATCATTTGCTGGTGGATGGAGCCGCGCGTCTAGCGGAAGCAGACCGTCTATCGCTGGATGAGGCCCAGCAGGCATGCCTACGGCATATTGGCGTGTGTCTGGATACGTGCCATATGGCGATTGAATATGAAACGCCGCGGGAATATGTTGAAAAATTTGCGGCGCTGGGAATCCGGATAGGCAAGGTGCAGATCAGTTCGGCACTACGGGTTCCTTTTGCGTCGGATGACAATCGGGATGGGGTTGAACGGGGGCAGGTGCCAGCGGTCTTGGCGCCTTATGTGGAGTCGACGTATCTGCATCAAGTAATCCAGCGCAATACTGATGGCGCGCTTGTTCGTTATCCGGATTTGCCGGATGCATTGGAACAATTGCCTGTCTGTGGTACTGACGCCCGGGAGTGGCGGGTGCATTTTCATGTGCCGGTGTTTACGGAATCTTGCGGGGCTTTCATGACCACACAGCGTGCGATTGTCGATACGCTGCGGTTGTTGGCCTCTAATCCCTTCACGCGGCATTTGGAGATCGAGACCTACACGTGGGATGTGTTGCCCGAGGCTTTGAAGTTGGATTTGACGGAATCGATCGTGCGGGAGTTTATCTGGACGCAGCAGCAGCTCGCGCAATGTATGCCGAAGGATTTGGCGTGAGGGCGCCGGGCGGGATGCGCCTGCGGCTCATCGCACATTTGCGATTGGCGCGAATATCGAACGTGCCAACGATTGTCTCAAACGTGTTGGCCGGTGCGGCCTTGGCGGGGCTTTGGGAGCAAGGTATATCAGGCATGTATATGCCTCAATGGGGTTCGGTTCTGCTGATTGTGCTGACGATGGCTTTGTTCTATACCGCGGGCATGTATCTGAACGATTATTTTGATTTTAGGATCGATTGCCGGGAGCGACCGGAGCGTCCTTTGCCGTCGGGTGTGCTTTCGCGCACCACGGTGTTGGTGTGTGTGTGTGGCTATTTTGCGGCAGGGTTGGTTGCACTTGCCATGGTCCGGCCACAGGCGCTTGTTCCGGGGGTGTTGCTGATCGGTGTGATTGTGCTGTATGACTACTGGCATAAACAGAACCGGCTGGGACACTGGGTGATGGCGCTGGCGCGAAGTCTGGTCTACGTAACGACTTTTGTGGCACTTGCCGGCATGCATGTGTGGCCGTTGATATGGGCGGCCGTAGCGATGCTTTTCTATGTGGCCGGTTTGACGTATATCGCGCGTAACGAGACGCGCAATGATTTCAGGCGCTATTGGCCCGTGGGTTTTCTGGTGCTGCCCGTGTTGTATTTTTGCTGGCAGACAGCAGGTGTGTTCTTGCTTGTGCCGGTCGTGTTTAGTGTCTGGTGCGGTTGGGCGCTGTGGTTTGTATACCGGCGAACCGGAAAAAGCATTGGCGGCGGGATCGTGCGCTTGATTGCGGGCATTGCGCTTTTGGATGCCATGGTGCTGGCGTCCGGCGGGTTGTCCTTGCTCGTATGCATGGCGCTCGTTTTATTCGTGTTAACCCGGGTGTTGCAGCGGTATATTCCAGGAAGTTGAGGAGTGAAATGCACAAGACTGTGGTAATAGATGTAGTGGGGCTGACGCAGGCGTTGATTGGGACGCACACGCCACAGCTGCGTGCGTTTGCCCGAAAGGGCAAGCTTGCCACAATCGCGCCCGTGTTGCCTGCGGTGACTTGTTCGGTGCAGTCCACCTTCCTGACGGGGCTGTGGCCGGAGGAACATGGCATCGTCGGTAATGGGTGGTATTTCAAGGATGAAGCCGAAATCAAATTCTGGCGGCAATCGAATCATCTGGTGCAGGGGGAGAAGATTTGGGAAACGGCCCGCAAAATGGATCCGGCGTTTACCTGTGCGAAGTTGTTCTGGTGGTACAATATGTATTCGACGGCGGATTGGAGTGTCACGCCGCGTCCGATGTATCCGGCGGATGGTCGCAAGCTACCGGATATCTATACGCAGCCTGCAGACTTGCGTGACCGGTTGCAGCAGCGGCTAGGGCAATTCCCCTTGTTTAAATTCTGGGGTCCGGGGGCATCGATCGAGTCGACCGAATGGATTGCCGCCTCGGCCCGTTTTGTGGAGGAGCAGCATGCGCCTACGCTGAGTCTGATCTATCTGCCACACCTGGATTATTGCCTGCAGCGCGAGGGGCCGGAAGTGGAAAACATCGCTGGTGAGCTGCGGGCGATTGATCGTGTATGCGGTGATCTGATTGCGTTTTACGAAGCGCGCGGCGCGCGTGTCTTGTTACTTTCGGAGTATGGAATCGGGCCGGTTTCCAAGGCGGTGCATATTAACCGGGCATTGCGGGAAGCTGGTTGGATCGCGGTCCGGGAGGAAATGGGCCGCGAGCTTCTGGATGCGGGGGCCTCGCGCGCATTTGCCGTGGCGGACCATCAGGTGGCGCATGTCTATGTTGCACGGCCAGAGGATGTGGGGGCGGTCAAGGCTTTACTCGAGGGTGTCGAGGGCATCGACGTTGTGTTGGATGAAGCGGGCAAGCGTGCGCATCACATCGGGCATGCGCGGGCCGGCGATCTGGTGGCAATTTCGGCGAAGGATGCGTTCTTTACGTATTATTACTGGCTGGATGACAAGCGCGCACCGGATTTTGCCAGATGTGTGGATATTCATCGCAAGCCGGGCTATGATCCCGTTGAGCTGTTTATGGATCCGGCGATATGGTTTCCGAAGTGTAAGGTTGCGGGTATCTTGCTGAAGAAGATAGTAGGATTCCGCTATTTGATGGATGTGATTTCTTTGGATGCAGGGCTTGTCAGGGGATCGCATGGTTGTGCAGCGGATGATGTGATGCAGGATCCTGTTTTGATATCGGGGGTTCCCGGTTTGCTTGCGGACGAGCGCTATGAACCCGTGGCGGTGCGGGATCTCATACTGACGCATTTGACAAAAGATACATAAAGCCGAAGAGGCGCGGGTCGGATGGGTCTTGTCTCGATTAGATCGAATGGGT
>JBLRXB010000113.1:0-7253 GCA_047920915.1 Kiritimatiellia bacterium | reverse complement strand
CCGTGCGCCTATATGGCAAAAAAGACCTGCGCCTCGAAACAGTCGAGCTTCCAGCCATTGGTGAGGGAGAGATCCTCGCACACATCATTTCCGACAGTCTCTGCATGTCGTCCTACAAAGCCTCAACCCAAGGGCCCGATCACAAGCGCATCCCCGACAATGTGGCGGAAAATCCGATCATGATTGGGCATGAATTCTGCGGAGAAATCGTCGAAGTCGGTTCCCGCTGGAAGGATCAATTCAAACCCGGCGAAAAGTTTTCGATTCAGCCGGCCATGAATGACCCGCATGGCCCTGTTGGTATTCTCTCCGCCCCAGGATACTCGTACCCTTATATCGGTGGCGATGCACAATACATTGTCATTCCCGAAGCCGTTATGGAGCGCAACTGCCTGCTGCCCTATGCCGGCGAAGCCTTTTATCTGGGATCGCTCGCAGAGCCCATGAGCTGTGTGATTGGGGCTTTTCATGCCAACTACCATACCTGCCCGGGAAGCTATGCGCACAGCATGGGTATCGTGGAAGGTGGCGCAACAGCGATCCTGGCAGGCGTAGGTCCAATGGGGCTCGCTGCGATCGATTATGCCCTGCATTGCGATCGCAAGCCCGGTCTTCTCGTCGTAACGGATATCGACAACGCCCGCCTAGAGCGCGCAGCCGCCTTTTTCTCGGTCGCGGAAGCAGCCAGGCAAGGAATCAAACTCCTCTATGTAAATACAGCAGAGCCCGGCAAGGACACGAACTACCTCAAATCACTAACCCCTGATGGCAATGGATTCAACGACGTGTTCGTATTTGCGCCCGTTCGCCCCTTGGTGGAACAGGCCGATTTGCTACTCGCAAATGACGGTTGTCTGAATTTCTTCGCCGGACCCAGCGATCCCGGATTCAAAGCGGAATTCAACTTCTACAACGTCCACTATGCCGCCACTCACGTGGTCGGCACCAGCGGCGGCAACACGGATGACATGATCGAATCACTCAAGATGATGGAAGCAGGAAGCATCAATCCCTCTACCCTCGTAACGCATATCGGCGGCCTTGATGCTGTTATCGAAACCACGCTGAACCTACCACAGATTCCGGGTGGCAAAAAACTCATCTACACCGGCATCCGTCTGCCACTTACCGCACTAGCGGAATTAAAGGATCAGACTGACCCCATGTTGCAAGAACTCGGGCGAATCGTGAAAGCAAACAACGGATTATGGTCGCCCACTGCCGAGAAATATCTATTGGCAAATGCCCAACCCGTTTAATAAATCACCCTGTACGTATCGCGATACAAATGCTCGCCGGTTGTTAACCGGCGAGCATTTTCGTTACTGTAATACGGCATCTGTCAGGGAAAATATTGGCAACATCACCGAAAGCGTAATCAACAGAACAAAGCCACCGACCAAAAGCAATAACAGGGGTTCCAGTAGCGCAAGAAGCCTCGCCAGATGATGATCGAACTGGCGTTCACACCGCATGGCGGCATGGTCCAGCATCCCTGCCAAGTCCCCTCCGGCCTCCCCCACAGCAACCCATCCGCCCAATGTGTCTGCCAACGGCGGTATCGTACGAACCGCTGCTTCCAGATTCTGACCGTGACGTACGGCATGCGACGCGGCCACAGCTCGCTCTGCGCACAAACCGCTTCCGGTGGCACGGCCGGCCAGGGCAACCCCTTCCACTAACGGAACTCCGGCACGGGTCAGGATCGAAAGCGTTCGCGCAAATCTTGCAGCCAATAAATACCGATAGGCCCTTTGTCCGGGCAACCGAAGAAATACTGCTTCCAACCAGATCCGACGCGAGACATCCTGCAAAATGCGCCCTACTACCCAGCTCCCCAAACCAAGCAAGACACCTCCTGCCAGAATGCCCCAAGGAAAAAGCATACGACTGCAGCCCAGCATAAAACGCGTCAGTGCCGGCATTGCCAGAAAACCACCCGTGATGGTCTCCATCCGCGGCAGCAAGACACCAAGCATCACCAAAGCAACAACCACGCCCAGAATCAGTATAAGCACAGGATAAATCATGGCCCGTTGGACGCGTTCACGTAATTGCTGGTGCGATTCAATCACATCCGCCAATTGGTCCAGCACCGCATCCAGCGTCCCGGTACGCTCGGCCACATCAATCGCGGAGATTTCAAAGGGCTTTGTGCGCGGCGCCATCGTTTCAAGTGCTGTAGCAAATCCACGGCCTTCCCGCACCTGATCGCGTACCCCGGATAATACCGAGAAAGCGGTCTGCAATTCAGGCGTATTCAAGAGCATACTCAGACCTGGAACCAAAGGCATCCCGGAACGCAAAAGGGCCGACAACTCGCGATAAAAAACGCCACGCAAGCTCTGCGCAAACGATCCTGGTCTCGAACTGCTCGCCACCAAATGGGCCACGAATATTTGATGAGCGGCCAACTGTTCCCGCGCAGACTTGGCGCTTAATGCCTCAATATGTCCGGACTGTGCCGCGCCAGCAGCATCGTATCCCTTGTAGGTGAATGTTTTCATACGGCCGCCGCACGCTCAACTTCTTCCAGGGTCGTGATCCCGGCCAATACCTTTTGCAAACCATCCTCTTCCAACGGCAGCATTCCGGCACGCAGCGCTTCCTCCCGAATCCGCTCAAGATGAAAAGACGGGTCACGGACAGCCACGCGCAAGGCATCATTCATGGGTAAAAGTTCAAACAAGCCCGTGCGCCCATAGTAGCCCTGCTTGCAACGATCACAACCAACCGGGTGCCAAGCCTGTTGGCCATGCAAGCGCGCTGCAAGCACCCCAGACTCTGTCACCGTATAGGGCACGCGACAAGCTGGACATAAACAACGCACCAACCTTTGCGCCAACACAGAACGAACACATGCGGACAGCAAATAAGGCGCCACACCAATATCAGCCAAACGGACCAAAGCACCGGGCGCATCATTCGTATGCAATGTCGTAAAGACCAGATGACCCGTCAAAGCTGCGCGGACGGCAATTTCAGCAGTCTCGGCATCACGCGTCTCACCAACCAGAATCACATCCGGATCCTGTCGAAGAATGTGGCGTAACCCCATCGCGAAAGAGATGCCAATCTTGGGCTTTACCTGAATCTGACCAATATTTTCAAGCTGATACTCGATCGGATCCTCAATCGTCATGATATTACGGCGCTCGGCATCCAGAGAACCAAGTGCCGCATACAAGGTTGTCGTCTTACCGGAGCCCGTCGGACCGGAAACGACAATCATTCCGTTCGGCTGTCGTAACTGAACAGCCAGACGTGCCAGACAATCATCCCCCATCCCCAGAGCTGACAGGCTTAAAACAGCATCGCCCTGATCCAGTAAGCGCAAAACCACCCGTTCTCCCTCAGCAACAGGAACGGTCGAAACACGCACATCAATTTCCCGATCACCGATCCGTACACGCGCCATGCCATCCTGCGGCAAACGCCGTTCGGAAATGTCCATATGCGCCATCACTTTTAACCGGGAAACCAGCTCCCCAACGAGATGCCCAGGAGGCGCTGACTGATCATACAAAACACCGTCAATGCGGAAACGTACCCGCAAACGTGTTGAAAATGGTTCGAAATGAATATCAGAAGCACGCTGCCGCAAGGCATCCAGCATAATGGTATTGATCAACTGGGTAACTGGCGCATCCCGGCTACTTAACAACAAATCGTCGCCCCTGCGAGCAGGTGCTTGATCCTTCAGCCGAAGCGTGGCAATCAAATCTGATGGTGATTCCTGCCGCTGTGCATACCCCTCCTCCACGCAAGCATAAAGCAAGCCGGGAGGGACGAGAACGGGCTCCAACGATTGCCCGATCATCAACGTAACATAATCGATCAAACCAATTTGATCGGACGTCGATAAAATGGCGACAGGTATACCCTGTAAAACAACTGGCAGCACCCCATTGGTCCGCACCCACTCGACCGGCAACGGGCCGAGCAACGCAGGATCAACAACAAGATCCGCGCGATCGGTGACCATACGCAAACCCGTCGCAGCGGCATCCTGCGCGAGCTTCTCCAAATCAAAAGCTTGATCAAGGGGTGTCATCGGGTCGTAATCCCGTCTTGTTTTGCCACTGGCGACGATACTGCTCCTGTGCGTCCACAGAACTCACAATCGTCGGCGTGACCAGAATCAAAAGATCATTTCGTTCGGCAATTCGATCGGTGCGCGTAAAAAGCCATCGAAGCAAAGGAATTGACCCCAGAACAGGGACTCGCCTTTCGTTCTCGCGCTCATCGCGACGCGTCAACCCCGCAATTACAATCGTCCGACCATCCTCAACCGTTACGGTCGTCTGCACCTCACGCTTGGCAATCGTCGGCGTAAACGATTTCCCCTCTACACCTGCATCAATTACAGCCTCAATACTTGGATTCAAAGACATACGAATCAATCCCCCCGGAATAAAATGTGGCGTAATCTGCAATTTAATGCCCACGTCCATGCGTTCAATATTCTGAATCACATCCCGGGCACTGCCGGTTCCGCCCGTAATTTCCGACTTCAAAACAGGAATTTCATTCACCACACGTACCGATGCTTCGCGGTTATTTTGCGATTGCAAGGAGGTTTCAGACAAGATATTGAATCGATTACTCGTCCTGAACGCATCGATATTCAGGATCCCCGGAAAACCCGTTTGAATCTGACCCTCCGCATTTAACGAGGTGCCCTGCGCGACCCCGATACTCAAGCCGCGCGGAAAAATACCACTCTGGGCTATATTCAACAAACCACTGGCATCGCCAAGACTTACAGCCCCCTGCACGACAGAATCACCAACGGAAGAAGGGGAATCCAGCGCCGCAAAATCAATCCCAAGCTGCAAGCCATCGGAATCACTGACTTCCACTATCATCACCCCAATATGGATCTGCTCCGGCAAAACATCCATTTGGTCAATTAAACGACGAACAATCTCGAAATCCCCCGGACTGGCATCAATCAACAAAGCATTATTGGACGGACTCGATTGAATCGCAATCATGCGACGATCGCCCGCTTCGGCACCACTGCGCTCCTGCCTTTGCCGCAGCAGCGCCGTCAGTGATTCTGCCGCCTCATCGGCATTCAAATGACGCAGGAATATCGCGTTCAGGCGCCCCTGCCCAGAAGGTACATCGATGTCCATTTGGTCAATCAACTCACGCAGCGACTGAATCTGGCTAACCGTACCCGTAACAATCAGGCGATTCGCATGTGGCACAGGAACAACCGTGGCTGTGCGACTGAGCTCTCGGCCGCCCGCCCGTCCAGCAGGCAAACGCTGCACCAACTCCTGTGCCCGCGAAACACTCTCTGCCAAGGCAAGGTTTAACTGTCTCGCCAGCTCTTCTGCCAGCGCAAATTGCAACGGAATCACCTCCATCACCTTGGCCAAACCAGGCTGATCCAACTCTTGCAATAAAGCCTGCATCCGACGCAAGGCGGATGCGCTATCTGTCACAACAATATGATTCGTTTCCTCCATTGCACGCACGGCCCCACTACGATCCGCAGCGGGCTCCAGCAAACGAGCCACATCGATCGCAGCAACATGCTGCAAACGAAAAACCTTTGTATATACCCCGGTTTCCGGAATTTCACCCTCCGGCCCGAGTACCGACGCCAGCGCGGGGCCCCGCTCCCGCATGACGGAAATCCGCGTAATACCAGCCTCTTCCCTGACCGCAAAACCTGCCGCATCCAGAATCGACAAGAATAACGGGTACACCTCAGAGGCAGGAACACGCGGCGATACGATCGTGATCGGTCCCGACACATCACTGCCAAGTACGAACCGCCGACCTGTGAGTTCACCGACCAAACGAATAAAGGTATCAACTTCGACACCCTCGAAAGAAAAATCCACCAGCGGTTCGTCTGCGTGAATCCTCTGCGCAAAGATACCAGCCCCTACCAGGAGCCAGCAGGAGAACCCCAGCAGTAAAAACCTATGCATACAACCCTGCCTCATTTTAAAATTCCCCGTTCGGAAGACTCGATAAAATCAACCAAATGCGACAACACTTCTCCTCCGGCCAAGTCTGACTTTATCGCGACAAGCGCATCCTGCGTTGTAAGATTGTTGCGGTACAGAAGTCGATAGGCATCTTTCAGCACCTTTCGATCTGCCCCAGATACCCCCCGGCGCTCCAGCCCGATCAAATTCAAACCTCGAACAGCAGCTGGATTACCATCTACCATCGTGAATGGAGGCAAATCCTTCACGACTTTCGTACAGCCCCCGACCATACACATACGCCCGATGCGGCAAAACTGATGGACACCACTCAATCCGCCGATGACGGCCTGATCCTCGACCAGAACGTCTCCCGCGAGTGTCGCCCCATTTGCCATGATCACCCCATCGCCAACCCGGCAGGCATGTGCGACATGGCAGTATGCCATAATGTGGCACCCTTCCCCAACCTGCGTGTGTTCGCCTTCGTGTGTACCGGAATTGACCGTTACATACTCGCGCAACGTGGTCCGGGCACCAATCGTAACTCGAGAATGCCCTCCTTTATACTTCAAATCTTGCGTCTGGGACCCAATGCAGGCAAACGGAAATATGGTACAACCCTCACCAATACGCGTGCAACCATCGATCACAACATGCGATCGAATATCAGCTCCAGTGGCAATTTCAACATCAGCACCAATCACAGCATAAGGCCCTACTTTGACCCCATCCCCGATGCGAGCACCCTCCGCAATAATCGCAGTAGCGTGAATTTCACTCATCAATGGCTTTCCCCCTGCGATATCATGCACATCATTTCAGCCTCGGACGCAACTTCACCATCGACGGTTACGACGGCCGAGAAACGCGCAATCTTGGCACGCAGTTTGGTGATGTTAATCGCAATGCGCAATTGGTCACCCGGTTTCACAACACGACGGAACCGGGCACCATCAATGCCCATAAAAAAGGGCACACCATCGGGATTACCTGCAATCCGATTCAACAAGATGCCTGCCGTCTGCGCCATCGCCTCCAACTGCAAAACCCCCGGCATAACTGGCAGCCCCGGAAAATGCCCCTGAAAAAAGGGCTCGTTAATCGTCACATTCTTGATGCCCACAATCGCTTCCTTGTCATCACAAGACTCAATCCGATCCACCAGCAGAAACGGATAACGGTGGGGAAGAATCTCTATGATCTGCTGTATATTCAATTCAAGCACGTCCATCCTCCTTCAGCAGTGCTTCCAATTCATCGACACGTTTTTTTAGTTGCAGGACATCTTTACGCATCTCC
>JBLRXB010000112.1:0-7332 GCA_047920915.1 Kiritimatiellia bacterium | reverse complement strand
TTGTGGGGGCATTGCTCCTTCTCAACGTTTTCCTCTACCGACACAAGGTCGGCAGGCGGATCGGCGCAACGAATCGCGGATGCGCCCCTTTTCTAACAGTAATCCCGTTGCATACCGCCGCGCTTTGCATTATATATCATCGCACGAGGAGAAAAGATTATGGGTGATACAATCAAGCGCATGTGCAAATGGGATCGCAAAAAGGTAAAAAAGGATCTAACGGGCTTCAGTGCAGCGGTTTCTGACCCGCAGTATGTTTGTGCGAAATGCCTGCATGTTGCACACAGCAAGAAACGGCTTTGTGATCCTATCGCCTTGGAGAAAGCGAAGCGTACATCAGAACCTGGGGAGTAGGCGCGGATCGGTTACAAGCGAGGATATACGATTGAAGAAAGTGACGACAAAGAAACCTGCGATTGCGCCAGCGACAGATCTGTTTGCCGTCATTGAGCTAGGCTCCACTTCTGTTCGTATGATCGTTGCACAGGTACACCGACACCATGTTACGCGCATTCTCGACTCGCTCCAGCAATCGATATCGCTGGGGCGCGACGCTTTCACGACCGGATCCATAGCGCGCAAAACGACCGAGGCGTGTGTCTCGGCCATTCAAAGCTTTACACGCGTCTTATCGGAATATGGCCTCACGCCGACGACAGAGCGCGTGCGTACCGTGGCCAGCAGTGCGGTGCGCGAGGCAACCAACCGGGACGCATTTCTGGATCGAATCCTGATTGCCACCGGCATTGAAGTTACAGTCCTCGAGGAAGCGGAAATCAATCGACTTACCTATCGTGCCGTGCGTCCGGTACTTGGCAAGCGGACGGCCTTCAAGAAGACGGACACGCTCGTCATGGAAATCGGCGGTGGAAGCACCGAAACCCTCATGTTCCACAGAGGGAAAGTGACCAGCTCGCATATGTACAAAATGGGGTCGTTGCGATTGGCACAATCCCTTGATGACATGGCGGTCTCCCGACAACGGATCTGGCAAATGATGAGCCAAACCATTGATCAAACAGCCGAACAGATTCGTAACGCCATTTCCCCTACCCGCTCGCTGGGCATACTTGCTCTGGGGGCCGACATACGTTTTGCCGCATCCGTACTGCAGCCAGACTGGGATCGTAACAGCCTCATCTCGCTTCCGGTGGCCGCGCTCCAAAGCCTGACGGAATCCTTACTCCCTTTGAGCCCGGATGCTCTGGTTTCAAAATATCATCTTTCGTATGAAGACGCAGACACCGTGCGCCCGGCCTTGCTGATCTACTGCCGGCTGGCCGCGATCCTCAAAGTGAAACGTATTTTTGTGGCAGATGTGAACCTGCGGATCGGCATGCTTACCGAAATGGCCACTGGTGGTATCTGGACGAATGAATTCAAGGATCAAATTGTGAACTCGGCAGTGGAAGTTGCATCCCGCTACGCCGTAGACATGCGGCATGCACGCCACGTTTGCAACTACGCCCTATCCATCTTTCGTTTTCTGCAAGACAAGCAGCGATTTAGCGCACGGCACGAAATGATTCTGACGGTGGCAGCCCTGTTGCATGCAGTTGGAGGTTTTGTCAATGATCGCGCCCACCACAAGCATTCGTATTATCTCATTGCGAACAGCGATATCTTCGGTTTCAGCTCGCGCGACATCCAACTGGCCGCACTGGTAGCGCGCTACCATCGGCGTTCGATCCCCAAATCTACCCATACCCCCTTTATGAGTTTGAATCGCAAGGATCGCCTGCTGGTCTCCCAGCTCGCCGCTATTTTGCGGATTGCCAATGCATTCGATGTATTAAAGGATCGGCAACAAATCAACCTCACCTGCCAGGAGCAGGATCGCTCGCTTGTGATTATCACGAATGCGGTAACCAACTTACCGCTCATTCAAAAACTTATCAATGAGCGTGCTGATTTGTTCACGCAGATATACGGACTTGATGTGGTCGTCCGACAAACACTCAAAGGAACAGGTGTATGAACATGCGAAAGTTACCTTTGCTGAATCGGGAATTGAGCTGGCTCGCCTTCAATGAACGGGTTCTGGACGAGGCATCGGATCCCGGCGTTCCGCTGCTTGACCGGTTACTATTCTTCACGATAACCGCTTCGAATCTGGACGAGTTTTTCATGGTTCGCATGGGGGGACTGAAACTGATCCAGGAGGCCGGACTGGACGAATCCGATTTTTCAGGGATGACCCCGGCCCAGCAGTATGGGGCTGCGAATGTGGAAATCCGCAGAATTCTCACAAAAATGGAGCACTTGTATCAAACGATGCTTACCCCGTCCCTTTTGCAGGAGGGGCTATGTCCGATTGCTCCAGACCAGCTCGACCCACAACAGCAAGAAGCACTGCGTGTATGGTTCGAAAACCGGATTTACCCCGTGCTCACCCCGATTGCCTTGCGCCCTGGTCATCCGATTCCGCTTTTAGCGAATCTCGGATTGTACGTCCTGGTGGTTTTGGCACCCGCTCCGCGCAAACGAATTCCCCGGTTTGCCATCATCCCGGTTCCCAGTATGTTGTCGCGTTTCATCCCTGTCTCGGGGGCCATCCCTTCCAAAACGGTCTTTGTCCTCCTGGAAGAAGCGATTGCCATGTATGCCGCCACGTTATTCCCGGGTATCAGCGTGCGCGAATGCATCGCATTTCGCACGACGCGCAATGCCGATATTCATGTGGACGAAACCTACTCGCCTGATCTTTCACGATCCATGCTGCGGGTTTTGCGTCAACGCAAGACGAGCGGTTGTGTGCGACTGGAAGTCGCGAGCGGTGCCTCGCCGCGCGCAATGCGCTTTCTGCAAAAGTCACTGAATATTGCCGAAATCGAAACCTATCGTTTGCAACTTCCTTTGCAGATCAACGATTTTCAAACATTTTATGGTAGCGATGCGCACAAGCATTTACGCTATGCGGCATGGAAACCTTGCCAGCCGGCAGATGTCGATTCTACGCGTCCGCTTTTCGAACAGATTACGGCACAAGATCTGTTGCTTAGTCATCCGTACGAGACCATCGAGCCGGTGGTACGGTTTCTGGATGAGGCCGCATCCGATCCTGATGTTTTAGCGATCAAGATGGTGCTGTATCGTACCGGCAAGGATAGCCCGGTGATTACCGCACTGCAGAAAGCGGCAGAATCCGGCAAGGTCGTAACCGCCCTGGTGGAATTGAAAGCGCGCTTTGACGAAGAAAACAACATTGCCTGGGCTGAAAAACTGGAACGCAGTGGCGTTCAGGTTATTTACGGAATCAAAGGTTTAAAGACACACGCCAAGATATGTATGGTCGTACGCCGCGAAGCCGAGGGCATTGTACGCTACCTACACATTGGCACAGGGAACTACAATATCCGTACCGCCAAGCTGTATACTGATGTTGCAATCATGACACGGAATGATGAATTCGGGATCGACGCATCCACGTTTTTCAATACTGTGTGTGGTTACAGTGAGCCCCAGCCATATAACAAGTTTGTGCAGGCTCCGATTGATCTGCGACAGAGACTGATCGAACTTATTGATGCCGAAACCGCCCAGCGTGCCCAAGGCCGCAAAGCGCAAATTATCGCCAAGATGAATGCATTGGTTGATCCCGAGGTGATTGCGGCGCTCTACCGGGCGTCCCAAGCTGGTGTTGACATTCGCCTGATCGTACGCGGCGTATGCTGTCTGCGCCCCGGGCTCCCCGGGTGGAGTGAAAATATACGCGTGATCAGCATCATCGATCGGTACCTTGAACACAGTCGGATCTTTTATTTTCATCATGGCGGCAGCAAGCAAGTCTATATAGCAAGTGCGGACTGGATGACCCGCAACCTGAGCCGCCGGATTGAACTCATGATTCCGATAGAGAGCCCCTCGATTCGCAAGCGTCTGGTAGCCATCTTGAAAGCCGCATTAGCCGACAACAGGAAAGCGCGAATCATGCAACCCGATGGAACCTACAAGAAAGTGCTGACCGAGCTCACTGCGAGTGCTTCGCTGGTGCGTTCACAGGAGTCGCTCTACAAAACATCGTTACAGGCTTCGCAGCAATCCCGCGTGGCACGTCGGCAGAAATTCGAACCCCACCTACCCCCCCAAAGCCCATCCTTTTGAGATTCGTGTATTGACAATAGGTGCACGCCCAACTAGAGTAAAGATCATGATTGCATACATGACATATCTTACCGAGACAATATTAGCGAGCCTACGACTTCGTGGCCCGGCTGGTGTTTGTCTGGGATAAGTCATGTGTTGCGACTTCCAGTATTACAAATGCCTGCCGGGAATTCCATCGTGGCAGGCTTTTTTTTGCCTGCATTTGGCAACACATTCAGGGTAGAACAATTGTTATCGTATTATTTGCACTTGAAAGGGACATAGGCCATGCAAGCAGATCCGAACAAAATCTTTATATTCGACACCACGTTGCGCGATGGTGAGCAATCGCCAGGCGCCAGTATGAATCACCGCGAGAAGCTCGAGGTAGCGCGACAATTGGCACTTTTGAATGTTGACATTATTGAAGCTGGCTTTCCGATCGCCTCGCCGGATGATTTTGCCGCGGTCAAGGCCATCGCCGAGCAAATCAAGGGGCCGACAATTGCCGGTCTTGCCCGATGTATCGAGAAAGACATCACACGCTGCGCGGATGCCGTCATGCCCGCCGCCAAGCCGCGGATTCACGTATTTCTCGCCACCTCTAAAATTCATCGCGAATTCAAGTTGAAAAAAGCGCAATCTGAAATTCTCAAACAAGCGGCTGCTTCCATCAAGCTGGCAAAATCCTTTGTCCAGGATATCGAATTCAGCCCCGAAGATGCATCACGAACCGAACCGGAGTTTCTGGCGCAGGTTGTCGAGGCGGCGATTGATGCCGGTGCGACAACGGTCAACATTCCTGACACTGTCGGCTATGCGATTCCCAGCGAGTTCGGCGATGTAATCAAGCGTTTGTACGACACCGTCCCAAACATTGGACAAGCTGTAATCCATGTGCATTGCCACAATGATCTCGGATTGGCGGTTGCGAATTCGCTGGCGGCTGTTCAAGCCGGTGCCCGCGGAATCGAATGCACGATTAATGGCTTGGGCGAACGGGCCGGCAATGCAGCTCTCGAAGAAATCGTAATGGCTCTCAAAGTGCGCAGGGATCAGTTCAACGGACTCTACACTGACATCAAGACAGAGCGTTTGTACAAGACCAGCCGGCTGGTAAGTCAATTGACCGGCATGAATATTCAACGCAACAAGGCGATTGTCGGGGCGAACGCCTTTGCGCACGAATCCGGCATTCACCAGGATGGTATGCTTAAAGAACGCTCAACCTACGAAATCATGCGCCCACAGGAAGTCGGCATCGAGGATACCGATCTGGTTCTCGGCAAACATTCCGGGCGCCATGCCTTCAAACACCGTCTGCAGCAAATGGGCTTGGTTTTGTCGGAAACCGAAACGGAACAGGCCTACGAGCGCTTCATTGCACTGGCCGACAAAAAGAAACAGATTTATGATGATGATCTGCTGATGATCGCGCATCAGGAAATGTCGGACGCTGAGGGGGTATACATACTAGACCATTTGCAAGTTTCGACAGGCACGGACATTGTTCCGACTGCGACCGTGCGGATTCGTCGCGGAGACGAGCTTTTTCAGGATGCTGCTTGCGGTGATGGCCCGGTCGATGCGGCCTTGAAAACCATTGATCGCATCACAGGTATACCGGGCAAGCTGGTTGACTTCGCCTTGCAGGCCATCACCACAGGCAAAGATGCCATGGGAGAAGTCAGCGTTCGCGTACAGTTTGAAAGCGGTCCTGTGCTAAGTGCAAAATCAGCTTGTACCGATATCGTAGAAGCTGGTGCACGAGCCTATTTGTCGTGCGTCAACCGGATGGCGTCGCTGATGCAGTTGGGGCAAAAAGGCGTTGCGCCCGTGCCGGCGATCGAGAACACCCCGTAAACAGGAGAGCAAGATGCCTATCAGCGCCAAAACAAAGACATTTGCTGTGCTTGGTCATCCGATCGGGCATACCTTGTCGCCAATCATGCACAACGCGTCTTTCAAGGCGCTGGGGCTCGATGCGCTCTATCTGGCCTTTGACATGCCCCCCGAGCACCTTATGGATGCCGTGCGCACGATGGGCCGGCTCGGTTTTGCAGGCATCAACTTGACGGTTCCACTGAAAGAGGTTGCATTTCGTGGCGTAGATGTATTGGACGAATCTGCCCGCGTAACCGGATCCGTGAATACCGTACAGTTTCTGCCAGAAGGTAAACTATGCGGCTACAGCACTGATGGGGATGGTTTTCTCATGGCGATTGAGGAAGCCTTTGAAATCCACCCCAAAGGCATGCGCATTTTCATATGCGGGTGTGGCGGGGCAGGCAGGGCCGTCGCAATTACCTGTGGCCTGGCGGGTGCACGCGAAATTGTGCTGGCTGATCTAGATGCCAACCGCTTGGCCAACCTGCAAACTGAATTGACGTCTCTATCGCCGGAAACGGGCATTACACTTGCGGGAAATGATCCCTCCGAATGGGCACACTACACGCGGCACACCGATCTGGTTGTGCAAGCAAGCCCGGTTGGCATGAAGGTGGCTGATCCCAGCCCCCTTCCCCCCGAAGCATTCCGACCGGGACAGTTTGTCTTCGACATGATCTATATGTATCCCGAAACAGCCGTTATGCATGCGGCTGCCCCAGCGGGTGCGCATACCGTCAATGGATTGGGGATGCTACTGCATCAAGGCGCAAAATCCTTTGAAATCTGGACGGGACAAAAAGCGAATATTGAGGCGATGCGCGCCGCACTTGAACAAGCGGTCTATCCTACGATCGGACACTAAACATGTTTGCCATCCTTCCTGCATCTTTATGGTACCCTTTTTGCAGTGCACTCGCCTTTTGCTGGGGCGCATGTATCGGCAGTTTTCTCAATGTCTGTATTTACCGGATTCCGCGCGAAGAATCGGTCGTGCACCCAGGGTCCCATTGTCCCGCCTGCAATGCGCCGATCAAATGGTACCAGAATATCCCGATATTTGCATGGCTGGCATTACGCGGTCGCTGTGCAGCCTGCAAGGTGAAAATCTCTCCACGCTACATCGGTGTGGAATTTCTAACCGCCTGTCTCTTTTTACTGGCCTGGCTTAAATTTGATGTTTATTCCGGCTCGCGTTTTCTGGCTTTGGATCCCGTCACCAGCCTCGGGCTTATTCCTGTCTACTGGCTGGTAATCATGGGGCTCGTGCTGGGTACCTTCGTGGACTTTGACCACATGATTATTCCGGATCGTGTCACCCTAGGCGGTATGGTATGCGGCGTGCTGGCAAGTCTATTG
>JBLRXB010000111.1:0-7438 GCA_047920915.1 Kiritimatiellia bacterium | reverse complement strand
GTATTGCCGCAGAATATACCTGCGTATGTCATCCGGTTGCAGCAACGTCGAAGAGCAAAAGCCCAGATCATACCCGAAACGGCACACCGCAAAAGCATCCCCGTAGCTGGATAACACCCACGACCAGACCTCGATCATCAGCTTTCTTCATCCTCGGCGGGCTCGGTCCAAACGGGCAACGGATCAGGGAATGCCATTGGGGGCATGCCCCTATCGTCCATGCTCGTCACATCCGGACACCCCAAGCTCAACCCTCGCGCAAACATTTCACTTCTGGTTTCATCCTTATCTTCAACTTCATTCACCACCGGGGTAAACCCGGCGGGATCTCAACTTCCGTCAAATATCCTTCCGTACCGCCGGCTCCTGCTGACTCAGGCAATGAAACGTCCCCAAACCATAAACGATATCGCGCGCCGGCAATCCAACAACAGGACGATCAAAACAAGCCCGCAATATATCCAACGCAACCTCGTCCTGCGGGCAACCGAAGATCGGTACTACCACTCCCGCATTTGCAATATAAAAATTGGCATACGACGCCGGCAACCGCAACCCATCGTCATAGACAGGTTCGGGCATCGGCAACGTGGTAATCCGTAACGGTCTGCCATCCTTTAGGCGAACCGTTTTCAGTTCTTCCAGATTCTCCTGCAAAGGCCTGTAATTTTCATCTTCCTCGTTGTCTTCAACAACCGTCACCACATGATCCTCTGCCACAAACCGCGTAATATCATCGACATGGCCATCGGTGTCATCCCCCGCAATTCCCTCTCCCAACCACACGATCTGCTCCACGCCGTAATACTTTTGCAAGGCCGTCTCAATCTCCTCTTTAGATAAATCCGGATTGCGCGTCGGGGCCAGCAGGCAAGAGCTCGTCGTCAATAAGCAGCCGGCACCATTCACCTCAATCGAGCCCCCCTCCAAAATCATATCCGGCTCAAGCAAAGACAAATGCAAGGCTTCCGCCACTTTCGCCGGTATCTGGTCATCCAACTCATAGGGGTACTTACTGCCCCAGGAATTGAACCCCCAATTGACGATATGTTTGCGCCCTGTTTCGCGATCAAACACAAAACCGGGACCATGATCCCGGCACCAGGCATCATTCGTCGGAAACAAATGCAACCAGATCCGGCGCATATCCGCCCCTTCTGCATGCAGTATATGCTGCAAAGAAGTTGCCGAAGCAATATCCGGCACCGCGACATGCACATCTTCGCACGCCGCCAGAAATCGAATAAAATCGCGATACACCGCTTGCACGCGTGCCAGCCGCCCCCCCGGCCAAGTCTCTGCATTATGCGGCCAGCTCAACCACGTGGCACGATGCCGCTCCCACTCCGCCGGAAAATAATACTGACTCACGACACCTCCTCATCCAACCAACGCGACGTGATCCCACCATACGTATCAATCCGCCGATCCCGCAGAAAAGGCCACTGCGTCCGAATCGTGTCGCTACGCGATAAATCCAGATCCACGACCGCACTGACCTCATCATCATGCGGAGCCTCATAAAGCAGCACACCTGACGGATCCGCCACAAACGAACCACCCCAGAATTGCTGCCCAGCCTCGCAACCTGTCCGGTTCACAGCAATAACATGCACGCCATTGGCAATCGCATGACTGCGCTGCATCGTCCGCCAGGCATCATGCTGCGCACGATTCACCGCCGGATCGCGCTCCTCCAGATCCCAACCAATCGCCGTCGGATACACCAACAGATCCGCGCCCTGCAAACATGTCAGACGCGCCGCCTCCGGATACCATTGATCCCAGCACACCAGCACACCAATACGCGCAAATTTCGTCCGAAACACCCGATACCCCGTATCCCCGGGCGTGAAGTAATACTTCTCGTAATAACCCGGATCATCCGGAATGTGCGCCTTGCGGTAAAGGCCCGCTAACGAACCATCCGCATCTGCCACAATCGCCGTGTTGTGATAAAGCCCGGGGGCCCGCCGCTCAAACAGCGAAGCCACAATGACCACCCCAAGTTCTCCCGCTAGCTCCTGCACACGTGTTGCATCTGCACCAGGAATTGGCTCGGCTAACGCAAAATTTACAGGATTTTCCTGGTCGCAAAAATAGCGCGAAAGAAATAACTCCTGCAAACAAACAACCTGCACTCCTTGACCAGCCAGCTTGCCGATTTCTCCCGCCGTCGCCTCCCAATTAGCCTCTTTACCTGCCCTGCTCTGCAATTGCACCAGCCCTGCCCGCAGCATATGACTCTGACTCTCGCTCATAAATAATGCCCTCGCCCTCTATCATATGCGCGTTGACGATATATATACTGTGCACACATGACAACCATGGTTATACCAACCCCCTGTCACCCTATACAATCCATATATCCAAAGCCGACGGGCGAATCATCATGCCGCGACAGCATCTGCGACGGACTGCCCCCAGTATCAACATCGCCCGGCATAGCCTTGACATCCCTTTTCATTGACGTTCGATCTTTCTCACCGTAGCCTTTTACCTGTGCGACAACAGGAATTCGGAGGACAACATGCCCAAAGCTGAAACAACTTTTCGCCCCATCGGTGATTCCGCAAAGAAAATGCATGGCCATACTGCCGTCCTGATCAGCGGATTCAGCGCTGCGGAACAAGAAGCCTTGCTCCAGTTTTTTCCGGAGTGGGGGCTCAACCAGGTGCCTCTTGTCAATATCGCGGCCGAAACACTATCCCTGACGCTGGCCGAAGCCACAGCCCTGCCCCACCAATCCAACTGGGCCCAAACGCCTCAACTACCGCGGGCCGTAATCATGTCCGGACTTGAGGAGCGACAGCTTAACAACCTGATGCGAGGCTACCGCGAAGCAGGCTTCGAACGTCCACTGTGGGCATCTGTAACCCCCACATCCCAAGCATGGACCGTAAAATACCTCTTGGTCGAACTACTGAAAGAACGCGAGGCCATGCGTCAGGCCATGCTCGACGAAAAACAACGCCAGCAATCAGCTCAGGACACGCCACAAACATGAACCACTCCGAAACACAAAGGCTGCATTTTACGCCCGTCTCAACTGCAGAGCAGATCCAGATCGTAGCGGATCTGGCGGGACCCATATGGCGAGAAGCCTTCACCGCTATCATCGGCCCGGAACAAGTGGAATATATGCTAAAGGACTGGCAATCTCCCCCCGCAATCCGCAGCCAAATGAAAGATGGCGCACGATACTTTCTCGCTATGCGGCAAGACCAGCCCATTGGATATTGCGCATGGAGTCCAGAAGCACAGGGCACTGCAAAACTTTCAAAATTCTATCTCTCCCCAAGCTCCCACGGCCAAGGGTTTGCCCCCGAAATGCTTCATTTTATTGAAACGCAAGCCCGCGACAATGGACACCATACCCTCTGGCTGCAAACCAACCGCGCCAATCACCGCGCTATTCGATTCTATCTGAAAAACGGTTTTATCATTATTCGCGATCAACGCCAATCCATCGGAGAAGGCTTCTTCATCGATGACCACATTATGGAAAAGCCGCTTACAGGATGAAACGGTCATCATGAATACAAATAGCCGGCAGTGGTTCGAACCGTACGATGATGCGCAATGGCGCTGCAAACTATGCCCGCATCAATGCGTGCTACGCAACGGCAACACTGGGCGATGCCGCGTGCGGGGCGTCCGGGACGGACAGCCCGTCGATCTCAGCTACGGCCAGATTTCCGCGCAGCAAGTCGACCCCATCGAAAAAAAACCGTTGTTTCACTTCCTGCCCGGAAGCCACGTCTACAGCATCGGCGGATACGGATGCAACTTCCGATGCCCCTTTTGTCAGAACTGGCAGATTGCACAATGCCGACGCAAAGAGGCACGGATATGGCAACCAGACGAGATTGTCGCCGCGGCCATCCAAAACAAGTGCCGTGGCATCGCATACACCTATAACGAGCCCATCATTGCCTATCCGTTCGTCATGGACACCGCTCGCCTGGCCCGCAAAGCAGGACTTTGCAATATCCTTGTGACCAATGGATTTATCCAGCAAGCACCCGCTGCACAATTACTGCAAGCGATAGACGCTATCAATCTCGACATCAAGAGCATGGAAGACGCCTTCTACCGCAATCAGTGCCGCGGACGTTTAGATCCCGTGCTCGCATTCGCCCGCCAGGCAGACGAAGCCGGCGTCCATCTCGAAATTACCAATCTGATGATCACAGGCCTCAATGATGCACCGCAACGCGTGCAAGAGCTGGCAAGCTGGATTGCCACCAATCTTTCACCACAAACGGTGCTGCATATCACAGCCTATCATCCCGCATTTGAAATGCACATTCCCCGTACACCCAGCCAGACGATACTGGCGGCCCGCAGCATTGCCCAAAAACACCTTACATATGTGTACTGCGGAAACATTCCAGATCACAACACCACGCAGGACACCCGCTGTACCCAATGCGGGGGATGCCTCGTCAGGCGACAAGCCTACCGGGCAACAATCGATGGCCTTCTTCCAGATGGAACGTGCAAACAATGCAGAGCCAAAACCGACATCGCGGTGCCATAACCCTACTTGCGTGCCGCTTCCAAAACAGCCTGCATCCATGTCTGGAAATGCACATTTTCTACACCCGAAGCCATCATCTGGGCCAGATCCGGCTTGATCGCCAATCGCTCGTCCAGAGCACCAGGCACGCGGCTTTGTAGATATGCAATTACGGCACCTTCCGTTGTCTGAATGGCATCCGTTAACTCTCCCGCCTGCAAGGGCAACAGATCCGGCGCCAGATCAGCAAAAAAAGGAATATCCCGCGGATCCGCATCGACCAACGTAAATGGCTTGATTTCCGTAAGTGCCTTACCCTCGCGCTCGGCAAGTGCAGCAAAACCAAGTCCCTCACGCAAACCATCGGATATTCGCGTATGCACGGACTGCACATATGCCGTAAACGCAGCCTCTTCGGCACGCTGACGCGCAAGCGCAAGAGCCGCATCCTTCACGTCTTCGAAAACTGGCAAATATTCCTCGCGCACATCATCCAGTTGCAACACGTAAACCGCATTCGTCCCCGGAACACTGAAACTGAAAGACTGCGCAGGATCAACACGCGATAAACGGAAAGCCGCCTGCACAAACGCAGCACCAGCCGAGATACCTTCCGGCTCCGGTCCCGCTACATGAAACCAATCGCTCGTGAAAACCGGCACCGCCATGGATTCAGCCAGCGCGGCTAGACTGACAGCCTGCCCGCGCTCGACAAGACTCAGCTCATCCACAAGCGCCATGGCCTTCTCAGAAGACAATGCCAGCGCCTCCTGCTCGGCCAATTCCTGTCTGATGACATCTTCCACTTCCGCCAGCGGCTGCGTCAAAACCACATCCGTTTCCGGATCCGTAAAAACAAAACGCTCAGAATCAAGCTCATAACGCGCTTCAATCTGACGCATGGTAATTTGCTCCAGATCAATATGCTCCGCATGCGCAAAGCGGGCATAAATCACCTTGCGGCTCTCCGGCACAATAAACATGCCCGGTGAATCCTCATAGACCACACGTGCCGCTTCCTCGCCAACCGCAGCCACCGCAAGATCTTCGTCGGGCGTCACCATAACATAAGACACTTCATACGTATCCGTGAACCGCGACGCATTATCCTCCAACTCCGAAGACGGCACCCACAAACTTAACCCAAGCAAATCGCGCAAACGATCCAATAAAAGCTCTTGCCGGATATACTCCTCAAACCAAGCCACAGGGACACCAATCTGCTGCTCAACAAGAAACTGGTAGCGCGGCATGCTAAATACACCATTCTCCCAGAACGTACGATCCTGCCGGATCGTATCAACCAATTCGGACGCCAACACACGTATTCCCAGTTGTTCCCCATAACGCAACGCTGCCAGACGCGCCCAAGCCTCCTCGTCAACCAGCTGCTGCACATCCTCGCCTCCACGCATCGGCTGAAACGCCTGCACAAACAGCCGTGCGCGCACAAACTCATCACGCGAAACACTCTCCCCAAACAAGGTACCGAAACCCTCACGCCGATTCTCTCGCCCGTCTCGCGGTTGGGGAGCAAATAACCCCACCATCGACAGGCTCACCAATATGGCAAATCCTGCCCACACAACCTTATTACGAATCAACTTGTTAAATTTGCTTATCAGCATCGTTTCCTCATGTTTCTAAGCAAAACGGATGCATCCTTGACCGGATGCATCCGCTTTTGCATCTGCAAAACCTGTCCCTTATCGATTACCAACCGGTGTGGGCGTGGGACGCACAGGCGGCCGCGGTACAGCTATAGCCGGAGATCTACCAGCCAATGGCATCAATCCCTCCAGCAAACGATCGACTAGTTCGTCCAGAAATACATCCGGCGGAATCGGATTTTCACCATCCGCCACCTCGCGACGACGCGCAGGACGATCTTCTACAGCAGGCCCCCACGCGGCATCATCACCACCATCACGAATCGAAGCCAGAAAATCGGCAACTTCTCCCGCCGCAAACGTCACCGAGACGGAATCATACTCTTCACCTGCGGGATTGATAAAATGGACCGAGACGACACGCTCTCCAGTTTCCGGCACGATCTGCTGCCAGATCTTAGCGACACCCCCCTCTTGAAGCCCAACGTTCTGGTTCTCCTTCTCAGCATCCTTGACCGTCAAATCAAATGCACCACGCATCACATGCAACCGTAAAAAAGAATTATCGGGCGGCCCCACCAGCGACAACCACTCATCAGCACCCATCTCTGCCACTTCAAAATTTTCTCCGAGCACACGCACCAGCCCCGCCAACACACGAATGACAACCGTATGAAATCCCTCTTCAAACCGCGTTGCCACCCGGTAGCGCGTACCACGCGCCTGCGCCACTGAATTCGCCGACTCAATATTGAGCGTATAACCGGATTCACCGAACTCCGCACTTAGATTTGCTTCTACCTCTCCTCTCATCAGCCGTACTCTTTTTATACGCGCATCCTGCGTGCTCTCTGCAAAAACGATTTCGGTTGCTGGCAAAATCAACACCGCGCTCTCACTCGACATCTCCAGTCGAACACTCGAATCGGCCTCCGTCCGAAAGGTACTGCCATAAGCATAGGTAACGTCCGCCTCAACCGGCTGGTACCTTCTTGTCCCCGCACGCTGTACGGTAACAGAGCCAACAACATCGCGCGCACGCAACACAGGGTGAAGTTGCTCCTCACCCAAACAAACAGCAGCCGTTAACAGCCCGACAAGTAGACACCCGGCAAATTTACGATCGTGTAACATGATACGTCCTTCCTCCAGTGTTGAACCAAACCCACATAAACGGCCCTCATACTACCGTATCCATCGCGTGCAAGTCAAGCGTACGCCAGTTTATCCAGCCCTGACGCATAACCCGTTTTTTTGCCCGTCGGGGGGTAATCCGATCCGCGAGGCGGTTTTGAATGTACCAGAG
>JBLRXB010000110.1:0-7508 GCA_047920915.1 Kiritimatiellia bacterium | reverse complement strand
CATTCCACACCCACAAACCGTATTGCATACCCATGAAAGGAATATACCCATGACACACAAAATCGCTGTTCTCGCAGGTGACGGAATCGGACCCGAAATCATGACAGAAGCCCGCAAGGTGCTCAAAGCCGTTGAAGAAAAATTCCATCTCCCACTAACCTACACCGCGTATCCGGTTGGCGGAGCCGCCATCGATGCCTGCGGCGAGGCTCTTCCGCAGGAAACCCTGGCCGGGTGCGAAGCTGCCGATGCCATCCTGTTTGGCTCTGTCGGTGGCCCTAAATGGGAAAACCTGCCCGCTGATAAACAGCCGGAACGCGCCGCGCTGCTACCGCTACGCAAACATTTCGAACTTTTCAGCAACCTGCGCCCGGCACGCCTGCACAAAGGCCTGGAGCACCTATCCCCCCTCCGCACCGATATCTCGGCCAAAGGCTTCGATATTCTCTGCGTACGCGAACTCACCGGAGGCATCTATTTCGGACAGCCCAAAGGACGCTCCGGCAGCGGCCCCGAGGAAGAGGCCATCGACACCATGCGCTACAATCGCTACCAGATTGAACGCATTGCCCGGATTGCCTTCGAAGCCGCCCGCCTGCGTCGTAAAAAAGTCACATCTGTCGACAAAGCCAACGTCCTCGCCTGCTCGGTTCTCTGGCGCGAGACGGTCATTGCGGTCGCCAAGGATTACCCCGATGTCGAACTCGAGCACATTTATATCGACAATGCCACCATGCAAATGATCCGGCGCCCCTACGATTTCGACGTCGTCCTGTGCTCCAACCTATTCGGCGATATCCTGTCCGACGAAATTGCCATGATCACCGGATCCATGGGCTTTCTCTCATCCGCCAGTCTCAATGAAAGCAAATTCGGCCTGTTCGAGCCCGCAGGCGGATCCGCGCCCGATATTGCAGGCAAAGGCATTGCCAACCCCGTCGCACAAATCCTCTCAGCAGCCCTCATGCTGCGCTTCAGCTTCGAGCAGGAAGAAGCTGCACAGGCCATCGAAAAAGCCGTCGAGCATATGCTCGAAGAAGGCCTCTTCACCGCCGAGCTCCTGCCCGCCGAAAAACAACACGAGGCCCGCTCTACTGCCGAAATCGGAGACTTCCTCGCCAACACCATCCGCACGCTGTAGCGCAAACGCCCCACGTTCCACGCCTCATACCTCAAACACCCCGCCCCCCCGGACGCGAAAACACCGCCACAAAAGCACGCGCTATCCGTACGTTTGGATTTGCTAGCAAAAATACCAAATCGGTGAGCGGTTTAGCTGCCAGCGTGGAAGCAAATGCAATTGTACCCAGCTTGCCCCCCGCCCCTCCCAGAGAGGGCGACGCAAACACAAAAACACCGCCCGCAATCAAACCCGCCACCAGCGCATGGGTCTCCGTTGGCATCCGCTCCGTATTCGCCATGCCCGCAAACGATGCACAAAATGCAACCACGGCCAGAAGCGAACCATTCATCCAGAGCGGCAGCCAAGGCAGCACGAACCCCGCAAAAAGCCCCACAATAGCAGATCCCATCACAGGCCCAAGCTTCAAACGCACACTCAGCACGTAGGCTCCCACGGAAGAAAAGGTGGCAACCAGAAGGATAAGCCAAGCCACATGCCGACTCGGCAGGGGTGCCTCCAACAACGGGGCACCTGTCAGCCAGGCAGACATCACACACCCAAAAAAAGCCGTCGTCCCCAGTTTGCCACCGAAGCCGGCGAATACGGGCGTTCCAACCCAGAACAATGCCGCCGCGGCACAAGTAGCAATTACCAGTTGATGATAAAACGGCAAGGATTCGAGCGATAACATCCCCACAAACGATCCGCAGAATGCCGCCGCGGCCCATTTGGGGAACATGCCGGCCGCAACCAGCCCGACAACAGACGAAGCCAGTACCGCTCCCATACCAATCTGATTAGAAAGAAATGCCGTCACAAGCGACCCTACCACAACAGCAAGAACAGTCGGCCGTAAGGCGGGAAGTTGCGTCGTCAAACGCCCGCGCACCATACGCACCCACTCATGCGCCACTGAATATAACATGGCCACAAACACCGCCAACAGCGGCACCGCATACAAAAGGCGATATTGCACAGCATGCGCCTGCACATGCAGCATCAACAACGTCGTAAAACCAAAAAGTAAAGCAAAACCGAGATGCACAAACATAATCAAAACAATCTTCTGCAGAATCTTTTCCGCGTCAACCCTAGACTTTCGCCGCACCAACGCGCCCGCCCCTCACCATCCCATCCCGTAGCACTGCCGGTGTTCACACCGGCTCCCCATCCTTGCACGCTTTCACCACTCGACACCCGACACGATCATTGCTACGCTTCCCCGCCATTAACTCGATAAGGAGCCAAACACCATGAAGAATATCATTCGCCTCATACTTAGTCTTGCTGCCACCAGCACCTTCGCCCAATCCGCCTTCCCCCCCGAAACATGGCAGGACACACCGGATCCGCTCGCCAGTAGTTTAGCCGAAACCGGCGGAAACCTCATCAGTTTTGCTGGACAATATCCCGCCAGCTTTAACTATTATCTGGCTAACAACACCTTCAGCGCCGAACTCTTCGGTATGATGTACGAAAGCCTCCTCGATCTCGACCCATTCACACTAGAGTACGCCCCTGGACTGGCAGCCTCCTGGACCATCGCCGAAGACAAGAAAACCTTCACCTTCACAATCGATCCCGACGCACGCTGGAGCGACGGAACCCCTGTCACCGCGAAGGACGTTCGCTGGACATTCGACGCCATCATGGATCCATCCAATCTCACCGGCCCCCACAAAGTCTCCCTCGAACGATTCGAACCACCTGTTGTCATCGATGAACGTACCATCGCATTCACAGCCCACGAAGTGCATTGGCAAAATCTCGGCGCTGTCGGCAGTTTTGTCATTCTACCTGAACATGCCTACGAAAACGAAGACTTTAACCGCCTGAATTTTTCCTTTCCCGTTGTGTCCGGGCCCTACCGCCTCGGGCGTATCCAGGAAGGAACATCCGTCGAACTCAACCGAAGAGACGACTGGTGGCGCAGAACCAAACAGAGCACAGGCAATATCTATAACTTCGAAAACCTTACCTTCCGGTTCTACGCCGAACGCGAAAATGCCTTTGACGCCTTTGAACAGGCACAAATCGACGTTTTCCCGGTCTACACCGCCCGCGTCTGGGCCCAGGAAACGCAAGGCCGCCGCTATCTCAACAACTGGATCGTCCGCCAGGAAATCCAGAATCACCAGCCCGTCGGATTCCAAGGCTTCGCCATGAACCAACGGCGCCCACCTTTCAACGACATACGCGTGCGCAAAGCCATGGCGCATCTATTGAACCGCGAGCGCATGAATCGCACCCTCATGTTCAGCATGTACTTCCTCTATACATCGTATTTCGAAGACTTGTATTTCGATGGCGCACCAAACAATAATCCCGTGTTTAACTACGATCCCGAAAAAGCACGCGCCCTGCTAACCGAGGCCGGCTGGCAACCAAATCCCCAAACCGGGCGTTTGGAAAAGGATGGACAACCACTCGCGTTTTCCTTCCTTTCACGCGACGCCATGGCGGATCGTTTTCTCCAGATTTTCAACGAGGACCTCGTCCGCGTGGGCATCACTATGAATATCGAACGACAGGATTGGGCCGCATGGAGCCGCTCGATGAACCGCTTTGACTATGACATGACATGGGCTGCATGGAGCGCCGGCCTTTTCAAAAATCCGGAATCCATGTGGCACAGCTCCGAGGCCGATCGCCCGGGCGGCAACAACATCACCGGGTTCCGCAGCGCTGAAGTCGACCAATTGATCGAACAGCAAAAAACCATCTTCGATGTGGCAACACGGCATGACATCGTGCGACGTATCGATGGCATTCTCACAGCGAATGTACCCTACATCTTACTCTGGGGATCCAACGCCAACCGCATGCTCTATTGGAATCGATTTGGCACCCCACCCACCGTGCTCTCGCGCCTGGGAGATGCCAGCAGCGCCCGCGTATACTGGTGGTTCGACGAAGATGCCGACGCCGAACTCCAGCACGCCCGCAGCGAAAACCTGCCCCTGCCACCACGGCCCGCCGTAATCCACTTCGACACCGTCTTCCAATCCATGCAACCCAACGCACCGCTGTAGAGATGCCCCCGGAAGGAAAAAACGCACAAGGAAAAACGGTTCACATTGCACCGTCTTACTGCCAACAACCACCGCCCGTCAGCAGCAAGCCACCAGCGCAGCGTATGACGTACACCCGCCCCCCCTAACTCATCGCCAGCATACGATCAATCGAGAGCTTGGCCTTCACGCGAATATCCTCGGGGACTTCAATCCGATACTGCATCTTCTGCAGTGCCGCCAGCGTATCTTCCAGCGTGATCTGGGCCATATGCGGACACCGATGACTGCACATCCGCAGCATCTCGCTTTCTGGTGCTTCCGCAATAATATTGTCCGCCATCGCACACTCTGTCAGCAACAAATACCGCTTGCCGGGATGTTCCTTTACAAACCGGATCATCGCCGAGGTACTGCCCGAGAAATCGGCCGCTTCGGCCACATCCGGCGGACACTCCGGATGCGCCAACACGAGCACATCTGCAAACTGCCGCCGTACATTCTCAATATCCTGCACCTGGAAAAGTTCATGCACTTCGCACTTCCCATGCCACGCAATAAAGGACCCCATGCCACCGGCACAACCGGCAGCAGCCTGGCCAGGAAAAATGACCGATTTACCGGTTTCACGCGCCACATTCTTTGCCAGATACTCATCTGGTATGAAAATTACCGTATCGGTATCGAGCGCAGCCACGATCCGAGCCGCATTTCCGGATGTGCAGCAAACATCCGTCTCGGCCTTAACATCCGCATAGGTGTTAATATAGGTCACAACCGGCACCCCGGGATACTGCGCCTTCAACGCACGCACATCCGCCGCCGTGATACTCTGCGCCAGCGAACAACCGGCCTTCTGTGCGGGCAAAAGCACGGTCTTACCGGGGTTGATAATCTTGGCCGTCTCGGCCATGAACTCGACCCCACAGAAAACAATTACCGGAGCATCCGTTTCAGCCGCCTTCCGACACAATTCCAACGAATCGCCCGTAATATCCGATACCGCATGATACAGCGCCGGCTCCATATAGTTGTGCCCGAGAATCACGGCCTCTCGCTCCAGCTTCAGCCGATTGATCTCTACCGCCAATTCCGCCTTGGCCCGCATCTCGATCTCCGGCACAAGATCTTTCAAATGTTCCTGCATCCATGCAAGCATTCGATCTGCATTTGTCTCTTGATTAATCATCGCTTCCAAACCGTAAAAATATCGTTATCCATTACCGCGTTGACCGCTCGTCCTGAAAAACGTCCGGTCGCAAATCCAAACCCAACAAACAGTAACGGTTTTTTTGTGTCACGCCAGCCAAAACACGCATCCAGTCCCATCTGGGCGTTCACGCCCCCCACCCGTTGCCGAACGCAAGCACCACTACCCAGCCGAAAAAAACGCTCAAGGTTGCGTATTTTCGCGTGTCATGAGCCAATCACGCATCGGCATCTCTTCCACGATGAGATCCTCGATAACACCAAAACCATCACGGATACGCGTGCGTGCATAGGCCGTGCGCTGCTCGCGGTCGCGCTGCCAAATAAATGCACGTTCAGCAACGGGTGCATCGAACTCATCCATGTAGAACCGATCAAAAGGAAGGCGCAACATCAAGCGATTAGATCCCGCCCACCCAACACGCGCAGAGATAAAAGCCTGATCCGCGGGACGCTCCAGCACAACATCGGTAATCTGCGCAAAACCATCGGCATCCCGATCAAGGATCGCATACACAACCCGACCGCGACGATAATCTCTTGCTGACCAATTGCCGTTAACCGTGCTCTGCTCGTAGTTCAGCGCAACGTAACGCCCCCGAAACGCATCATATGGATCAACCGGTGCCGTTTTGAAATTGAATACCTCTCCATGGCGTAATGTTGCTTCCCGCTTGTGAATCATCGACGCAGGAACAAACAGTTGCGCCAGACATAAAACCACAAAACATGCCAGTATGATCGATTTCTTCATGATAACCGCTCCTTACGCCGCGAAAGAATAATGTTACAGACGAGAAAGGCGATACCCAAAACAATAAACACGAGCCCCTTGGCAATGAAACTGAAATCACTATCAAAGAACCGGGCAACGACCAGTGCCGAAAAAACAATCATTCCTGCATTGAATACGAGTAGCCGCACTTCCCGCACGCCCTGCACCACCAGACCAATCCCGACCACCATCGCATAAACATTCATCAAAACGGTCGCCAGCAACTCGGCCCCGGACGCGGCGCAGCTATAACACACAATGACGACCGGCACAGAAGCCCCCAGAAGCATATCCCAGGCCCGCTTGCGACGGATGCTCGTCGTCAGCATGGAAACCACGAACACAAGTAGCGCGAGTCCCACCACACCATCGACCCACGCCGCCACCGTATGCAAACCCTGATTCCAGCGCAGATAACGCCAACCAATCGACTGCCAGGGCCACTCCCACGTTAGCAAAAACACAAACACCAGCGTGGCACCCATCCCGAACAAGCGCGCCGGCCGTAGCCAGCCAGAAACCTCATCCTCACGACCGGCCAATCCGCCCGCCAGATACAGCCCCGCAAACAAACTTGTATAAAACGGGATCCACAACCCCGGCATCCCTTTCTCCAACACAATACCGAGTGCACAGGTAGCCGCAATCACCGCACACCACTGCACGACGGCTGCGCGCGGACTGAACCGCTCAGCGCGCACCGACCGCCAGATAAAGGGCACCGCCAGCGCAGCCAGCGGCCAGTACAGGAGCGCATGCTCTCCCATCGACTGCTGGTAACCCGCCCAGGACGTGATACCTGCCAGATAAATCATCAGGGGCGCCACCGCATTATGCAGATAAACCAAAGGCAGACTCAGCAACATCCACGTGAGCAGGAACGTGTCAAACGAGCCCGGCATATGATATGTCTGCGCAATCAGGGCAATTGATGCGGCAACCGCCAGCGAGTGCAAAATCCCCGCAGATTCGCGCCAGACCACACCCGAAATACCACGCCAGAGAATCCAGCCGGACAACACCTGCGCCAGAATCAGCGGCAAGAGCGACAGAACCGTGCGCATCGGACGCCCCATATCCTGCCAGTTGTGCGCCAGCAACAAAATAATCCCCGCCCCAATCAGCAAACTCCCCAGCACCCCAAAAAACAAGAGTGCCAGCGAAATGCCCGATTTCCGTCTTTGGTGCGCATAATGGGTTCTTATTGCATCAGCAGACGCCTCCGCAAGAACACCCTTTTCCACCAAACCTGGTAACTGCCCACGCAACCACGCAATCGCTTTACTCTCATTCATATTACCTACACCTCGTTGCAGTGAAACACCGTTTACACAACATTGAAGCAATCAGTAACGACTCGTCAACGTAAATACCACTACATCCAGTCGCG
>JBLRXB010000109.1:0-7552 GCA_047920915.1 Kiritimatiellia bacterium | reverse complement strand
GAGTTGCTTGTGCAGGAAGTGCCAGAAGGAGCACTGTTCGATCGCATAGGAACTTTTGAGATGCCACCTCCATGTCCAGTCCGGTGCCATGCGCACAATGTTCTGCAGTAGCGCGTTATTGCGTTTAAAACAGGGGAGAACGACTGTTTTTGCCGGGACGCCCTGCAGGGGTGCCGCGGCATAGAGGGTAACGTCGACGCCGCGGTGGTGCAGTGCACTGGCCGTATCCGCGGCCCAGGTTTCGATCCCGCGGGCGATATGTCCGAGGCCTGAACTTGCCACTGCTATTTTCATGGCTGCGGACTCGCATCTGGTTGCTGGAGGATATTGCGTGCGGGAACCCCGACGGCTGTTGCGTAATCGGGTACATCGGCAAGTACAACGGCATTTGCCCCGATACGTGTGTGATTTCCAATTCTGACATTACCGATGATTTTAGCACCGGCCCCAATAAAGACGTGGTCTCCCAGCTCCGGCGATCGTTCTTGTTCGGCTCCGATGGTGACCTGATGCTCGAGAAAGACCCCTTCGCCGCCCTTGACGGAGCTGTTGATGACAACCCCGATGCTGTGGATCAGGACAAATCGCGGGCCGAAAGAGGCATTGCGTCCGATGATACAGCCTCCAAAGAGGGTGATGAGTTTGTTGAAGAGCATGGCGAGAGGGGACAAACCCGATCGTTGGGAGGCTTGCATCAAGCGGTACAGGATCATGGCCGCCGTTCCGTCCGTACATAGTGCCTTGCAGCATGTAAAACCGGTATTCTGGCCATAAAGCCATTTTGCCTTGGCGGCGATGTCAGAGCGAATCAAGGAAACCATTTGCATAAGCGGGATAATACGTTTGCAGACAGTCGGATAACAAGCACAAAGCGGGTGCAAGGTATCTGTTCGCGCCGCGCCTGTGATTTGTGTTTGCGTTTGGATCGTCGCGCATGGGTATGCACGCCGTGGAAGGCAATCTGTCTCGACTTGGGTGCGTAAAAAAGAGATGCGTAAAAAGTTTGACAGTCAGGGCAGATTGGGAGAACCTTAGCATTCAATCAGCTTGTTCCTTATATTATCAAGTTGCATACCTTTTTTTGTGAATGTGGAGGCGTTACTATGGGTAAGTTGTTGCGGGTTCTGGTTATCTTTCTCCTGCTGGCATCGGTGGCGGCATTGGTGCTTGCGCATATTCTGTTTGAAAGACGCGAATTATTACGCGGCCGTGTCGAGACGATGCATCGTGGAATCGTCCGATTTGCCCGCACGATTGAGAGTGCACCGGTTGAGGTGCCTGCAATACAGCCTAATTTTCCGGAACGGGATCTTTCACCCGCAACGCCTGAGCCGGAACCCTCTCCGCGGCGCAGCCAGTTCTGGCGCAACTATCAGGTTGAACTGGAGTCTGTCGATCAGCCGCTGATCGACTTGACAAACCGGCGCCGTGATTTAATGACACTGTATCGTATTGATGCTTCCGGTGTGCGCATCACTGACGGCCCTGGTACCATGCAAGGTGTGCTCGATGACCTGATCACGAGAGCCGGCGAGCAATACAATACGTTAACGGCAACGCGACAGCAAATGAAGATGGTTCGTGAAGAACTCATTGCTGTGATTCAGGAATTTAATGGACTGAAGAATGATCTGCGCACGGAGAAGGCTACCGTTGTCCGGGTTGAGGGCGAACGCGAGGAGCAGCGTCGTGCCGCCGAAACCGCTAGACGCGAGCGCGATGAGGCTCGCGAGCTGGCCCGCGAACGTGAATTGCGTATTGGCGATTTGGAGCAGGAGCAACTGATCTTGATCGAAGAGAAGGAAACGTTGCTGGTTCAGACGCAAGAGTTGACCGAGGAAATTGCATCGTTAAATCAGCGGATTGTTGATTTAGAGCAGCTATTAGGCGGTGCGCGTCAGGGCATGGTGCTTGGCGGGGATGATATGATCGGATCTTTGCGCATTGACATACCTGTCGGTGAGAAGGGTACCGTCATATCCGTGGACCAAGACCACCTGTTTGTTGTGATTCAATTGGACGATCAATTCATGGAAGAATTGCTTGGTGCTGCGGTGCAAGGACGCTTGCCGATGGTAGAGCTGTTTGTGGAGCGTGGCGAGAGCGAACAGCGCACGTTTATCACGAAGGTTCGCATCACACAGGTCAAGCGTGATCGGAATCTGGCGATTGGTGATATTCTGCTTGATTGGCAGCAAATGGATATCCAGGTTGGTGACAGGGTATTCTATCAATAAGGGGTTGATATGCGTGTAATAACAGGCATGTTGATCCTGGGGATTGTGCTGCTACTGGGGGGGTGCTACTCGGTTCCTGCGGATTCCGACATCCCTTGGAATTCACCGCAAGGGTGGGAAGGGAGTCCCTATATTCCGGGATTCTCCGATCAGTAGGTTTCGCCCGGCAACCTGATGATGGGGTTGATCATCTCGAAGGTATGGCGACGCGTCTCGCGGAGCGTCGTCAAATTTTGATGCTACGGGATCAATCGAAGTCATGAAGTTACAGGTTGTAGCAGTTCCCTTGCGTGTTGCAAGGTGACGCTTGTCAAGTCTCGCCCGCCGAGCATGCGGGCGATTTCTTCGGCCCGTTTATCGTCTGTAACGGAGTTGATCACAACGCTTGTACGGCCATTCTTGATCATTTTTCGGACGACCAGGTGGTGTGCGCCACATACGGCGACTTGCGGCAAATGTGTTATGCATAGGACTTGATGGGAATGTGCCACGGCCGCAAGTTTTTTGCCGACGGCATTGCCCATTTCGCCGCCCAGATTGGCGTCAATCTCATCAAAAACGAGCACGGGAACCCTGTCGTGTTGGGCGAGTACCGCCTTCAAGGCGAGCATGACGCGCGAAATTTCTCCGCTGGACGCGATGGCCTTGAGCGATCGCATGTCTTCTCCGGGATTGGGGGCGAATCCAAAATCGACGATATCGAGGCCCTCTGGTCCCGGTGCGGGAGCTGGAAGGATATTGATGGCAAAACGTCCATGCTGAAATCCGAGGTCCCACAGATGCTTTTCGACCTGTTTGGCAAGCGCGGTGGCATTTTTTGTACGGGCTTGTCGCAAGCTTTCGCCATGGGTGGTTAGATCCTTATTGGTTGCCTCGATCGCGTGTGCAATTGCCGCGAGCCGTTCTTCGCGACTGGCCAGTTTCTGACGGCGTTCAAGCGCGGACGCGAGGTAGTTGCGCATTTCGCCGATTGTGCGGCCATATTTTCGCTTGAGCTTCTGCAGCAATGCGATGCGATCTTCGATCCAAAGGAGGCGTTCCGGGTCGATCTCCAGCCGGTTGAGCATACTGGCGACCGCATGTGAAATGTCTTTGGTCTGAATGGTTATGGTCTCAATCATTTCGAGCCATTCCTGGGCTTCGGGGAGCAATTCGGCCAGTTCAGTAAGTGCCTTGCGTGCTGCTACGATTGCCGAGAGTGCGGCCTGTTCTTCGCCTGTGAGCGCGGTTGTGATGCCATCCGCAAGTTCGATGATTCTGGCGGCATTGGCAATGCGCGAATGTTCGGCGAGTAATTCTTCCTCATCCGTGTTTTCGAGGTCAGCTTGTTGAAGCTCTCTGATCTGGTAGTCGAGCAGATCAATTTGTGCGGCGGTGTCTCCCTCGGGGCTGTTGTAGGATTCGCGTTCTGCCTGTAGTTCCACGAGCTTGTGGTATGGGGTTTGATAGGCACGCAGTAAGGTTGTGTGTTTGCCGAATGCATCGAGAATGTCGCGCTGAAAAACTGCGTTCAGGAGGGACTGGTGTTCGTGGGGGCCATGCATGTCGACCAGATAATCGCCGATCTTTCGGAGCAATTGTACCGAGGCGGGGGTTTCGTTGACGAACACGCGGCTGGGGCCGTTCGTGGCGATGGTGCGTCGTAGAACCAGTTCACCGTCCATGCAAGGTTCGAGGCCTGCCTCTTGCAGGAGCGCATCGATCGCCTCCGGTTGCGGGAGGAAAAACACAGCCTCTGCGATGGATTGATCCGTCCCGGTACGAATGATGGATTTGTCAGCCCGCTCGCCTAGAACCAGTTGCAGGGCGTCGGCCAGCATGGACTTGCCCGCGCCGGTTTCGCCCGTGATCACGTTGAGTCCACCGGCAAAGGTTACGGAGGCATCATCGACAACAGCCAGATTCTTGATACGCAGATTGGTTAACATAGGTAGGGAGCTTACAGGAAAGTGTGGTGCTTTCGCAACAGGGGAATGCAAGCTAGGCCGGTTTTCTTCCGATAAAGACCCGATAGAGCCCCGGTTCCAGTTGGTCGGTTTCAATTGTCTCGGAGTTGGCTTTGAAGCCGGTGGCGCGGATCCATTTCAGCCAATCCTTTCTTTTGAATAGGCCACAGATATGGGTTTCACCGATAACTTCTGGCCGCAGCGAACCGGAGGACCGGAACAAGTAGGCAAAATCGATTTGGTATTGTCCGTCGTCGGGGATCGGGTCGTGATCCCATTGCAGAAAACGCATGGAGGCATTTCGGCCATCGTGTCCGCCGTGGTAGGTTGCTGGGCGGAAAGTCTCCCGGGTATAATCGGGCACAAAAAGAGCGATGCCACCGGGGTTGCAATGCACAAATGCGGTTTGCATGGCAGCCTTGAGATCCTTTGCGGTTGTCATGTAACCAATGGCATCCTGGATAAAGACTACATCAAACTGGCGATTCAGGCGCAGTGTGCGCATGTCGCCCTGCAGATGCTCGCATTCGTGGTTCCGTTTGCGACTTACTGCAAGCATGTGCTCCGAACAGTCGCAGAGGGTGATGGCATAGTGTTTTTTCATGAAGGAAGCATTGTTTCCGCCTCCGCTGCCAAGTTCCAGCAGGGTTTTGGGTGTGCCGGGATGATACGCTTGGATGATCCGGTGATAGTCGGCGGCATCTTCCGCGTATTCTTCCGGGGCAGAGAGCAAGGGCCACCATTCAGCGTACCTGGTGTATAGTAAGATGTCCGGGTTTTGCTGCTGATGGGGCTTCATGCGCGGTGATATCGGGTTGCCATTTAGAAGAATATCTTGAAGAAACGGAGGATGCCTTGCTTCCAGGGGACGCGGTGTGAGATGCCGCTCTGATGCGCGAATTTCGGCAAGTGTTCCAGATACCATTCGTAATTACGAATCAAAGCATCCTTGTTGGAGTAGCGCGGATTATAACCGAGTTGCTTTTCGGCTTTTTCGATGCTGACGAAGGAGTCTTCGCAAGCGGTTTCGTAGACCCACTTGTATAACGGGGAAAGGTGCAGTGCCTCGAGAATGCGTAGCGCTAAAATAATGGGTTTGGCGGGGGTGCCAATAATCCGTTTACCATGTCCGGCGTGATCAAGCACAGCCTGATAATCCTCGCGCATGGTGGTGAATTCACGGGCGCCGATGTTAAATGTATCGTTAACAGTAGCTGTGTCTTTCGTCAGGCTAAGCCAGATGGCTTCGCACAGATCCGCTACGTCGAGTAGCTGGTAACGATTGTGCCCGTTGCCGATCATGGGGAAGTTCTTGCCGTCACGCGCCCAGTCATAAAACAAGGCGAAGACGCCGAGTCGTTCGGGCCCGATAAAAGATTTGGGGCGAATGATGGGCACGCACATGCCGGTTTTGCGCAGCTCCAGGCAAACGTTTTCCGCTTCAATTTTGGCAATGCCATAGGGTCCCACGCCATCGAGTTTGTCGTTCTCGAGCAGGGGATGGTGATCGGGGATGCCATATACGGCGGTGGATGAAATATGCACGAAGCGCTCCACCGTGCCGGCCTTTTGGGCGGCTTCAGCGAGGTTTCGGGTGCCATCCACATCGGTTGTCATGATTTCCTGCTCGGTGTAAAGCGGCAAGGCTGCGGCGGTGTGAATAACCCATTGAACGCCCTGCATGCACGTGGCGACGCAATCCGGATCTCGAATATCGCCAATAACCGTGGTTATGTGATCTTTTTCGGGATAGTCAAAAGGTGCCACATCGAGTGAGATGATCTGTGTAATCCCTTTTTGCATCAAATGACGGATGAGGTTAATGCCCAGAAATCCGCTGCCACCGGTGACGAGAACTTTTTTTTTCATACAAATATTACCCTTGTTTTGGCCTGGTCAGGCATTTTCATGTAGAGGGCGTAGCAACGTACTGCATGCGAGCGATAATGAAAAGGCCAAAACCGCTGTAATTCTCATTATAAATGCAAGCGATCCGTCCGGATCGGGTAGGCAAAAGCCTGTACGACACGCACCGAGAAAATGCGTAAATGGCTTTCTGGAGATCAACCTTCAGGTTGTCCCGAGCCCATCATGGGAATTGTTGCCAAAGCGCAGTAAAGCTTGAACGCGATATTTTGCTACGGTAGTGTTGCTGGTATGAAAACATTTATCCATGACGATTTTTTGTTGGATACGCGTGAAGCGCGTATGTTGTATCATGACTATGCTGCTGGTCAGCCAATTGTTGATTATCATTGCCACTTGCCGCCAGCTGAGGTGGCCGCGGACAAGCGCTGGGAGAATATTTCGCAGGTCTGGTTGCACGGTGATCATTATAAATGGCGTGCCATGCGCAGCAATGGTGTTGACGAGCGATATTGCACGGGTGACGCCAGTGACCGTGAAAAGTTCGATCAGTTTGCGGCCAGCATGCCGTACTTCCTTCGCAACCCGTTGTACCATTGGTCGCATCTGGAATTGGCGCGCTATTTCGAGCTGGGCGATGTGCTGTTGTCTAGCGTGACGGCCGATACGGTCTGGGAACGCACCAAGGAAGTATTGGCGCGTCCAACATCGTCGGCACGCGGTTTTATGACCCAGAGCAATGTGGTCCTGGTCTGCACGACGGATGACCCGATTGATTCGCTGGAGCATCACAAAACGGTATCGGCGGATGATGCATTTGCCACGCAGATGTTACCGACGTGGCGACCGGACAAGGTCTTCGCGGTGCACCGCCCCGATTTCTTCAATGCCTGGGTCGATCAGTTGGGCGAGCTGACGGGGGCGCGCATTGCGTCTGTGGAAGCGTTGTTGGCGGCCTTGCAGCAGCGGCACGACTATTTTCATGCGGTGGGTTGTCGTTTGTCGGACTACGGGTTGGATACGGTTGTGGGGCATCCGATTGATCCGCAAAAGGTAGCGGCCATTTTTGCCAAGGTGCGCAACGGGGAGGCGGCTTCAGAGGAAGAGCGTTGGCTTTTCCAGTCGGCTTTGCATGACGCCTGTGCGCGTATGGATGCGGCCAGCAACTGGACGATGCAGATTCACTATGGTGCCATGCGTAACAATAACAGCAGGCGATTCCAGCGTCTGGGGCCGGATACGGGGTTTGATAGTATCGGAGACTTGCCAATTGCATCGGGCCTCTCGCGTTTTCTGGATCGATTGGATCAGGATGAAGCCTTGCCGCGCACGATCCTGTATACGCTGAATCCGCGGGACAATGAAATTCTTGGTTCGATGATCGGTAATTTCCAGGATGGCAGTATTCCCGGCAAGCTGCAATTTGGCAGTGGCTGGTGGTTTAATGATCAGCTCGACGGCATGTTACGCCAGATTGAGGCCGTTTCACAACTCAGCCTGCTG
>JBLRXB010000108.1:0-7649 GCA_047920915.1 Kiritimatiellia bacterium | reverse complement strand
GATCGCCGACAACAGTAACCGCCCATAGGTATGGCGTCCCAACCAGACAATCCAGGCGGCCATTGCGATAAACGCGCCACTCGTCTGATCGTATATCGACGCAGGCTGAAACTGGGGTAAATAGGTTCGGGCAACCATAATAAACAGACCATAGGCCAGCACCATAAACCAGATTGAGAAACTGTAACGATTCGGCATGAAATATGCCAATCCGACAAAGAGAAAGTATATCTGCGAGCCCTTGAGAAATCCGGGGGCATGCCGCCAGACACCATCGGCAAAAAGAAAGGAAATATCCCAACGCAAAGGAAAGGCAGGAAAGGCTCCCCTTGTAAAAATAGCCAATCCGTTCGTAGAATACAGGAAGAATACAACCCCGCACCCGATCCAGAATGAACGCGATTTAAAAAGCGGGCCCAAATGGCCACCATTTTGTGGCTTTTCGACAATTGCACCATAGATGCGCAACAGCGGAAATGGCAGGCGTTCATGGTACAACCATTGCGGCAACACCATGAAACCAAGCCCTATCATCAGCACCCAGAAGGCAACGATAAGTACACCCCACGCAAACATAGGTCTGATCCAGGCCGCCCAGGGAATCGATGCATCCAGATGTAGCTCATCGAGAAAAGCATCCACAACGGGGGTATCGAACCCCGGACCGATGGCATCGATAAACAGTGCTTCCGGAAGCGTAGAGCTTGCTACCGCTTCCGCCACCATGCTGGAATCATTGATCTGTTGATTCGCCAGTGCTAGACTATGCGGGAAGAAACGCATCAGTCCATTACCGGGAATGACTGCGGCAAACAGCAGCATACTCACGATCAGGATGATTTGGCTCTGCGTAAAGGCTAGTGGTGGCGATATACGGTTCAGCAAAGGATTCAGGATGAGCACCAGCAACACAATCAGCAGCAGCACGATTTCCGGCAGATAGCTATCGCTAATGTAACTATTGTTCAACAGGAAGTTGTTATACGGAACGACGACCCAAAGTAATACCGACAAGCATAGCCCGATAAAGATTGCGATCAGCGCCCGTATTGCTGTCATCTATGCACCCAGGCAATATTATCATTCATATATCATCCGTGCAGGCCGTGCTTTGTTCGTTCATTGATTCTTTGCTTACGAATTGGAGGCTGAACCTTCGGCACGCAGTCGCGCGCCTCTCGCCTCCTGCTCTGCCATGAACGTGGCCTTGGCTGATTCGGAATCCCGGTTGCGAAACACATCCAAGGCAGGATCATCGAATTTCACCATCCATGCTTCCAACTGATCCCGCAATCGTTGCAGCTCGGCCGCATAGGCAGGGTCATCCACCAGATTCACCAAGGCATCCGGATCCTCTGCAAAGTCATACAATTCTTCCGGCACGCGGTGAAGGAAGAGATCCACGCGACCGGCAATGCCCGAATCATACGCTGCTGCTGCCCGCATCGCCGCAAACGTACGCCCCGACTGCGATTCATTCTGGAACACACGTTTGCCATCCGACCAGGGATTGAAAATATACCCAAAACGTCGATCCTGCACACAGCGCATCGGATAGCGCTCGCGCCCGTACGGCTCATGAAATTGCGTAAAAACATAATCACGGCTAGCGTCATGCTGCCCCAGTAAAACAGCAAGGAAGGACCTACCATTCACATCTGCCGGAATCCCGGCACCAATGGCCTCCAGCACTGTCGGCAGATAATCCACCCCATTGACCATATGCTCGCAATCCACAGCGCCCGCCTGAACCTTTCCCGGCCATGTTACAATCCACGGGGTCTTTGTGCTATGCAAGTAGCAGTTGGTCTTGGAAAACGGAAAAGCCATGCCATTGTCGGAAAGAAACATGATCAGCGTATTCTCGTAAACACCGGACGCCTTGAGCTCCTGCACCACACGCCCGACCACATCGTCGCACCGATGCACACTACTGGCATATTCCGCAATCTCCCGTCTCACCTCCGGCAGATCCGGCAGGAACCCCGGGACCTCAACCTCTTTCGGCGCGTACACACGGGAAGGCTCGGGATACGTAAAGCCATCCTTGCCATACAAAATAGCATCGTTACCGTGAAAGGGACGATGCGGATCATGCGCATTCGCCATCAGGAAAAAGGGCTTTCCGGCATCCTTTGCCTGCGCAACGAATTCCGATACACACCTCCCGTAGATCTCAGCATCCCGCCCCCACCCCAATTCGGGCATATCCAGCTTATAATCCCACGGAAATGCAGCGCGCGGAGAGGAGTGCCCGATCTTCCCTAAAATACCATTCAAGTAACCCGCGCGCTGCAGCTCTTCAGTCAACAAGGGAAACGTAAACGCATCAATATGATAAAATCCTTCCTGTCCGCTCTGATGCGGATAGCACCCCGTCATCAAGGCACCTCGACTCGGCTGACAGATCGCAATCGTCACATGGCCATGCTCGAACCGCATGCCATCGGCAGCCAAGGCATCAATGTTTGGTGTACATTCCGGTGTCGTACATCCATACGCGCCGACTGAATTCCAATTCAAATCATCCGCCGTGATCAAAACAATATTAGGCCGATCCATCTCCCCCCTCTATCTCATCAGGGACACTTGTGTCCCGAATTTCCACTCTTCCCCTGCCCCCAGCAACACCTTCTCGGATTTTCCATTCCAGCACAGCAAGATCGCAACTTCATTTGCAGCGCTCACCGCTAGAAATTTGACCCTACCATCCTGCCAGACACAATCAACCGCAATGCCGCCACGGGCCCGTAAACCACGAAAAGATCCATCTTTCCAGGCATCCGGGAGTGCCGGCAACAAATCAACTCGAATCAATCCATCGTCCGTCAACCGGTGACTCTGCAACAGCATCTCCGCAATGCCGGCAGTCGCCCCGAAATTTCCATCAATCTGGAAAGGGGGATGTGCATCAAACAAATTGGCATATAAGCCCCCGCCACCCGTATGCACCTTTGCATCCGCCTCCACATACGTGAGCAGATGCCCCAGAACCCCCAACACACGATTACCATCAAAAAACCGGGCCCACATGGCCACCCGCCAGCCCATCGCCCAGCCCGTGCTCTTATCGCCACGGAAATCCAGCGACTTGCGGCAGGCATCATATAACTCTGCATGCTGATCCGGCGTGAACATCCAGCCTGGATAAACCCCATAGAGATGCGATATATGGCGGTGCTGCGGCTGCGGTTCCTCCACTTCGATCCCAAATTCCAGTAAGCGGCCATCCGCACCAACCTTCGGTAAAGGAATGCGCGGCAACGCTGCTTCTATCTCGCTAACCAATGCATCCCGCTCCTCCAGAAGCTGGCTCGCCTCGAGAATATTCGCAAATAACTCACGCACCAGTGTCATATCCATTGCGCTGCCCTGGCAGACACTTGCGGGCGCACCACTACACGGATCGATGAAACGATTTTCAGGCGAGGTCGACGGCGACGTCACCAGATGGCCCTGCGCATCCTCGATCATGAAGTCCAACAAAAAGGCCGCGGCCTCTTTCATGATCGGAAGCATGTCCGACAGAAACGCCCGGTCGCCACTGAACCGGAAATGCTCCCACACATGCTGGCAAAGCCAAGCCCCGCAGACCGGCCAGAACGCATGCTGCGCCTTGCTGCCCCCCGTGTACGGATACCGCCACAAATCACTATTGTGATGCAAGCACCAACCACGTGCGCCATAGGATTCGTGCGCGATCCGCTTGCCCGATTCTGCAAGTTCACGAATAAACCGGAATAGCGGCTCCGCGCACTCTGCCAGGTTGCACACTTCCGCTGGCCAGTAATTCATTTCCGTGTTAATATTGGTTGTGTAATTCGAGCGCCAAGGCGGCAACAATCGATCGTTCCAGATCCCCTGCAAATTCGCCGGTTGCGTCCCTGGACGCGAACACGCAATCAGTAAATACCGCCCGTAGTTGAACACCAGATTGATCAAGGCCGCGTTCTCGGACGGATCAGTGCACGACCGCAACATCACATCTGTTGGACGCGCATCCTGTGCGCCCAGATCCAATGCCACACGATTGTACCAGGCACCATACTCCTCACAATGAGCCGCCTGTATTGCCTCCCAGCCGATCGCAATCGCCGCATCTAACCGGGTATCACAGGCTGCCTCCATCGCAACAACATCCTCCGAGGGATCTTCATTCCAGGCCACAAAGCCCGTCTGGATCGCTAGCACGAGCAGCACTTCATCAGCATTACGCACCCATAGCTGGCCATCTTCCGAGGCAAGGGTTCCCCCCGTCGAGAGAACACGCCCCTTTACGACATACCGGATGCCACCGCAACCCTCGGACTCCCAGATAATTTTCTCCGCGCCGCGACAGCAGTTATCCCATGGACATTGCCCGACCAAACGGAACGCATTGTTATCCAGCAGAAAAGAATGCCGCATTAGCGAATCCATGCGCAGGGAAAACGATAGGCTGCCCGGTTTATCGGCCGTCAATCGCTGTACAAAAACCTGGTGCAGGGCCGAAACCAGAGATTCCCTGCCATACCCCACACCGTCACGCACATATTCCACCTTGTGCATGGCGGTCCGCAAATCCAATTCCCGGCGGTAATCGGACACCTGCTCACCGCGCCCGAAATCCAGCAGCAAATCGCCTGCCATCTGATACGCTTGGCTATCATGCGTCCCGGTCATGGCATCCGTCGCGGCATCAGCTTCCGCATAACGGCCCGCCCCCAGCAATGCCCGCACCTTGCCAATCTCTTCCCGGATGCGATAGCCTTTCTCCTTGCGCCCCGGTCGCCCGGACCAAAGCGTATCCTCATTGAACGCGATTCGCTCATGCGCAACCCCGCCAAACACCATCGCACCCAGCCGGCCATTCCCCAGAGGCAACGCCTCTGGCCAAAACGTCGCCTCTCCCTCATAAAACAATCTATGCACAACATCCTCCAAGCGTAGCAGGGCCACTCGCTCCCCGATTCTCTAACACGCTAATCAGCCCCAACAATCCTCCCCAATGATAGAAAGCATCACTGTTACCAATGCCACACCCTTCGCCTGTGTCCGCATTGTAGTTTTCATGCACATGCCCATGCTCCCGCCACTCCTTCAGCAGCAAGGCCGCCGACTTTTCCACAAGTGCTTTGCGCGCTTCAGGTAAATCGTAGTTGCACAACCCAAGGTACACGAGAAAGTTCATTGGTGCCCAGATGCGCCCCTTCCAGTAATTCTGGATCGGATACTCTTCATCATTACGAGCAATCGAGGGCAACATCCATTCGCCCCAGAACTCCTCCGGATTGAAAAAATGCTCATCTATCATGCGCCGGGCTTGTTCCTGTGTCGCCACTTTTGCCAATAGCGGATAGAAATGCGTCGGCGAATAGCGGTGCTGCAGTTCCCCATTGTCTAAACGCTTATTGAGAAACAAGCCCGTTTTCTCGCACCACAGCGTCTTGAGCTTGGCAGCATACCGATGCGCACGTTCCTCCAACTCTGCAACAACATCATTGCGACCGATACGCCGCGCCAGTTCCGCCAGCTCCCGGCAATCCGTGATATAAAACGACATCAATCCCACATCCGCCATTTGCATCCGGCTTACTGCGGCATCATACGGGATATCCTTATACATCGGCGAATTATCCAGCCCGGACTCCAAAGCCGAAGCAAATCGCGTATTCAGCGGTACGGTTTCATAGCTGCACCCCGTGACGGGCTCGTAGGGATTCGAGCCCCAGCATAAATACCCATCCTGATCCCGGTATTGTGGCCACCAGCGATTCCACCGCAACAACGCCTCAAACAACTCTTTCGCCAGAATGGTTTCTTGAAACATATCGCAGAGTGCTCGCACCGTCAGTGCCCCCACGGGCGGTTGCGAACGATCACGCGACTTGAACCCACTGGCCGTCGCCATGTTCGGGATAAACCCCGCCTCCGTCACCTCCTCGGTAATCGCACGCGCATTGTCGTAGGCCAAATCCTTGTTCTCCAGGCCTGCCATCCAAGCGGCAAAATACGTATCCCAGTCAAACAAGACCCAGCCCCCCCAATCACAACTCCAGATCCGACTCACCGGCGAGATCACCCGATCCTTGTAGGGATCGTAGATTGTGTCCCACGCCAGACAGATCTGCATCGCATCATAAATCTCCTGTTGCGCGTCACGCCCCGAGCGCGTTGCCAGAAAGGCCTGCTTGTTACCTGCCACAATCTTTGCCGTTTCGCCAAGTCGGAGCGGATTCGTCGAAATGCACACCGGACCATCCAGCACAACCAACACGTACGGTGAACTGATTTCGACCACCGGCTCATCCCGCTTGGTTCCCGTGCAGGCAACTGAGACGGTCGTATTTCCATTTTCCATCACGAGGGTATCGCCATCTCGACGTGCATGCCCATTGCGCCCCCAAAGTACCCCAACCTCGATACTCAGCATGGCCGTCTTGACTTGCTGCTGCCGCGGGGTAACTACGCAAAACCAATCCCCCCCCTCGACCGCCGTCTCAACACCGACCTGCACATCTTGCCAGGTGAGATCCAACGAGGTGCAGGAGCCATCGTAGGAGCGCGGCCCGGGCACAATGACTTCGTCCCCTTTACCCTTGCGCCCAATTAGCCCCTCACGCAGACAGCGAGCCGTCGAATAGCTCTTGACGCCAAGCGAAATTGCAAACCCTTCCGGCAACAATACGTGCGACATCACACTTCGCACATTCCATGTATTCCAACTTCTTTTTAGCATGTAACTCCTCTACTATACCCTTTCTGAAGCGTGCCGACCTGTTTCAATTGGCAGGCGCACACTGCAACACACAAACCCCGTAGGGTGCCAACGCCAACGCCCCATCAACCGTAGTCTCCGTCAGCATATCATAATATCCCTGATCCAGTTGCACACAGACGGCTGCATCCGTAAAATTCGACAGGAAAACGTAGCGGGTCGTTCCATCCGTACGTAATTGCGCCGTGACACCTGCCGGCAACTCGATATCAATGGCCCGCTTAATCGCAAGATCGGCAACCAGCTTGCCATACAAGTCATCCAGAAGCGTATCGCGCGTGCGAGCCGCCAGATAGTACGCCTTGCCTTTGCCATACGTATTAACGGTCACCGCCGGTGAACCCGCAAAATATTCCTCGGTAAAGGTCGCCAACACCTCCGCGCCTTCGGGATGAATCACGGAGCAGGTATCGACAGCTTTGTAAGCGCCCGACAACCCCGCCCCATTCCCCTTCAAGGCATCTATACCGACCGATTCGTGCGGATAATAACTCTGCGTTTCCTCTTCCCATATACCAAACACTTCCCGCAGGCCGTCGCCGGGAATCCCGCCTAGATAGCACAGATCCGATTCATCCACTACCGCACTCCAGTACGTCATGACCGCCGTACCCCCATCAGCCACATATTGCTTGAGCTTCTCGGCAAACCCCGGTCTAAGCATGTAGCTCATAGGAAGAACCACAAATTTATAGGCATCCAAAGACCCTGTCTGATCGATCATATCCACGGGAACACCCATCTGCCAGAATGGTGCATAGTGGGCGGCACATTCTTCCCGGTATTTGCAATTATCTCCCAGAAAAACCTTGGCCCCCTCACGGATAGCCCATCCATTTTCCCAGTCCAGGATGACCGCGACTTCAGGTTTCACCGATGTCCCGACCACATC
>JBLRXB010000107.1:0-7677 GCA_047920915.1 Kiritimatiellia bacterium | reverse complement strand
ACTGAAATCGGGTACAACTTTTTCTGTGCTTGTCATTTTCATGGGATCATCACATCATAAATCAACAACAAGCTCGTGATACGAACAACAGTCTACAGGGAAAACATTGTCGCATTTCGCGATCTCAGCCGATGCGGATGCCGAGATAGGCACCGATCGACTGTGCTGCCAGCTTGCCATCTTGCATCGCGCGCACGACCAGTGACGGACCATCGGTCATATCGCCCGCCACAAAAACACCTTCAATGTTGGTGGCATTGCCTGCATGCCGCGCGACAAATCCGCGCCCATTGAGCGCGACCCCCATGTCGTCGAGCAAGCCCTTGCGCCCCGGCCCCACAAAGCCCATCGCAAGCAATACCAGATCGGCATTCACCACGAACCCCGAGCCCTCAACCTCTTCGGGTACCGGTCGATCGGATCCTTCGGGGAATACCCACTTGACTTCGCAACAATGCAAGCACCTGACCTTGCCATCCTGACCTTCAAAGCGTTTGGTGGACACCGACCAGCGCCGTTCACAACCCTCCAAATGACTGCTGGATGTGCGCATCTTGTTGGGCCACTGCGGCCAGGGCGTGGTCGCAGGGCGCGTATCCGGAGGCTGGGGCATGATCTCGAATTGCATGACATGCAACGCGCCTTGCCGAATCGAAGTACCAACACAATCGGACCCTGTATCGCCACCACCTAAGACGACGACATGCTTCCCGGCTGCCGACAAGGGCTTCAAACCCGCGACATCCTCGCCGCCATTGCGCATATTTTGCTGGGACAGAAAGTCCATCGCAAATTCAATGCCATCCAATTCGCGGCCTTCGATCGGCAGATCCCGTGGCTCGCGCGCACCACCGGTCAACAAGATGGCATCGAAGCGCTTGCGGATGTATTCGTACGAAATGTCGCGCCCGACCTCGACCCCGGTCTCGAACACGACCCCTTCCTGCTTGAGCAGATCGACCCGACGCTCTACAACCCATTTCTCGAGCTTGAAGTCGGGGATGCCATACCGCAACATGCCGCCCGGATACAAATCGCGCTCAAACACGACCACTTGGATTCCGGCTTGATTCAGCCGATTCGCGGCGGCCAGCCCGGCCGGTCCCGAGCCAATCACGGCAACACGCATGTCATACCGCGTCTGCGGGATCCGGGGCTGCATGTACCCGCGCTTGAATCCATTTTCAATGATGGTTAATTCGATCTGGCGAATGGCAACCGGCTCACGGTTGATACCGACCACACAGGAGGCTTCGCACGGTGCCGGACAGATGCGGCCCGTGAACTCCGGAAAACTACTGCCTTCTACCAATAAATCCAGTGCCTCTTTCCATTGGCCATGATAAACCTGATCGTTGAATTCGGGTATCGCATTAACAACCGGACAGCCAACACTGCTATGTGCACTCTGGCAAAACGGTATGCCGCAATCCATGCAGCGCGCCGCCTGATCATTCAATTGCTGCTCGGATAGCATCTGCTCGACTTCCCGGAAATCCTGCTTCCGCTCCTCAACCGGACGATAGCCGGGATCCTGCCGCGCTATCTCTACAAAGCCTCGTTCCTTATGACGCATCTCATATTCCCTTTTATTTCAAACCGCAGACCACAATGAGGAAAAAGCTGAAATACTGAAATACTGAAAAAAAGAGAGTTTCAAACACCCACTTGTTCTCCATCTTGTCCAGCGTAGCGTGCAGAGCCAAGGAGAATCAACTTATCAACCCATCAACGACATTCCGCTCTTCAGATTTTCAGATTATTCTCGCTCCCCTCATCAACTTATCAACCAGCAACCAAACTCCCTTTTTCAGCTTTTCAGCTTTTCAGCTTTTTCTCTTACTCGCGTACAACTTCCTTGCGGGCCGTCTTGGCGTCGTCCTGGCTCAAGCGTCCCAAGGCCTTTTTGTACTCCATCGGGAAGACCTTGATGAAGCGCGGCACCTGCCGCTCCCAATTATCTAGAATGTGCTGGCCCTTGGAACTGTTGGTGTACATCACATGCCGCTCAATGAGCCCACGCAACCGCTCGCGATCTTCCTCTGAACTCACTAATTCCAAATCGAGCGTATCGAGATTGCAATGATTGTCGAAGTGGCCGCTTTCATCATATACATATGCAAATCCACCGCTCATGCCAGCCCCGAAGTTGACACCGGTGGGACCGAGTATGACGGTAATGCCGCCGGTCATGTACTCGCAGCCATGATCCCCGACGCCTTCTACCACGAGGGTGGCACCACTGTTGCGGATGGCAAAGCGCTCGCCGGCCTGACCATTCAAGTAGGCTTCGCCTCCCGTGGCACCGTAGAAGGCCACATTGCCGGCAATCATATTCGCGGCAGGATCATACGTTGCATCCTGATACGGACGCACGATGATCTTGCCGCCGGAGAGCCCTTTGCCGATAAAGTCATTCGCTTCGCCTGCAAGCGTCATCGTCAGACCGTGCGTTGCAAAGGCGCCGAAGCTTTGTCCGGCCGCCCCCTTGTAATGCAAACAAACCCCGTCTTCGGGTAAGCCCTTGTGCCCGAACCGCCGTGCAATCTCGCTCGCAACAATCGTTCCGGCCGTCCGGTTCGTATTACGGATGGTGATCGCGCGTTCGTAGCTTTCCCCGGCGTCGATCGCCTTGCAGACTTCATCGAGATACTGGAAGTCGATCGCGGTTTCCAAACCATGATCTTGCTTTTGCGTGCAGTAGCGATCCTCGGGCTGCGAGGGCACATGATGCAGAATACGCGAAAAATCGAGTCCACACGCTTTCCAGAACGTGATCGCCGTGTTCTTCTCCAGCAAATCGCTACGCCCGACCATCTCATTGAGCGTGCGCAGCCCCAAGGCTGCCATGATCTCGCGCAACTCTTCGGCGACCATGCGCAGGAAATTGACCACGTGTTCGGGCTTGCCGGTATACAGTTTGCGCAGCTCGGGATCCTGTGTTGCCACACCGACCGGGCAATTATTGGTATGGCATTTGCGCATCATGATGCAACCGCACACCACGAGGGGCGCGGTGGCAAAGCCGAACTCTTCCGCACCGAGCAAAGCCGCAATCGCTACATCCCGCCCCGTCTTGAGCTGGCCATCGACCTGCAAACGCACGCGGCTGCGCAGCCCGTTGAGCAGGAGTGTCTGCTGGGCTTCCGCCAAGCCAAGCTCCCACGGCGCGCCGGCATGCTTGAGCGATGTCAGCGGCGAAGCACCGGTACCGCCATCGTACCCGCTTACCAGGATCATATCAGCATGCCCCTTGGCCACACCGGCCGCAACCGTACCCACACCGGTCTCCGAGACCAGTTTGACGGATACCCGCGCATCGCGATTGGCATTCTTCAAATCGTACATGAGCTGGGCAATATCCTCGATGGAGTAAATATCGTGGTGCGGCGGCGGCGAGATGAGCGTTACGCCGGGCGTGGAATGGCGCACACGGGCAATCTCGGCATTGACCTTGTGCCCGGGTAATTGGCCGCCTTCACCCGGCTTGGCTCCTTGCGAGATCTTGATCTGCATGTCGCGGGCATTGGCCAGATATTCGGCCGTTACGCCAAAGCGACCGCTGGCGATCTGCTTGATGGCGCTATTGCGGCTATCGCCATTCGGCAGCGGCTTGAAACGTTCGGGATCCTCGCCCCCTTCCCCGCTATTGCTCATGCCACCGATCCGGTTCATCGCAATCGCCAACGTCTCGTGAGCCTCCCTGCTGATGGAACCAAAGGACATGGCACCGGTTACAAACCGCTTCATGATGTTCTCGGCGGGCTCAACTTCCGCAAGCGGAATCGGCTTGTCCACTGTCTTGAACCGGAACAACCCGCGCAAGGTGCTCTGTTGCTTCTCCTGCCGATTGATCAAATCCGCATATTGCCGGTACATCGCCGTATCATTCAACCGCGTGCTGGTCTGGAGCAATCGGATCGTATCGGGCGACCACAAGTGGCGTTCCCCTGCAACCGTGTATTGATATTGCCCGCCATGCTCGAGCAGAGGTGATGCACCCTGCGGACGATTGTACGCATCCTCGTAACGCGCAATGGCTTCGCGCGCAATCTCCTCCAAGCCAATGCCACCAATCTGCGATGATGTTCCGGTGAAGTAACGATCGACCACATCCTTGGCGATACCGATGATCTGGAAGGTCTGCGAGTTCCGGTAACTGCGCAAGGTCGATATACCCATTTTACTCATCGTCTTGAGCAAGCCCTTGCAAACGGATGTAACGTAGTTCTCGATAGCCTTGGCTACGCTCATCTTGGATGACAACTGCCCGCGCAAGGCCATGTCCGCCACAATTTCGAAGGCCAGATACGGATTGACGGCCGACGCACCAAACCCCAACAACACCGCAAAATGCATCACTTCGCGCGCTTCGCCCGTTTCGACAATGACGCTGATGCTCGTGCGCAGCCGACGCTCGATCAGCCACTGATTCACGGCCGATACCGCCAACACTGCCGGTATCGGGGCCTGTCCCTCGGGCAGATCACGGTCACTCAGAATCAGATTGCGGTAACTACCGCGCGCCATAGCCTCGGCGCGCTGACATAAATGCGACAAGGCCGCTTCCAAAGCCTGTCCCCCACCTTTGGGATCAAACCCCATCGGCAGCGTTTGCGAAGCAAAGTTTTCGTCGTTCAGATTGCGCAAACGCTCCATATCATCATTCGAAAGTACCGGGTGGCGCAGCTTGATCAACTGGGCGTGACCGGGAACTTCGGTGAGAATCTGATCGGTCGTACCCAGAAATGTCATCAGCGACATAACCAGCTCTTCCCGAATCGGATCAATCGCTGGATTGGTCACCTGCGCAAAGAGCTGCTTGAAATACCAATAAAGCAATTGCGGACGTTCGGACAATACAGCCAGGGGCTGATCGGAACCCATGGATCCCACCGGCTCATGGCCCTCGGACGCCATCACATCGATGATCCGCCGCAAATCCTCGCGCGTGTACCCGAATAGCCGCTCGCGCTCGAGCAGACTTTCCAAATCCGGTAACACCGGGCTCACCGCATTGAAAAAGCCGTGTATGGATACCTGGTTTTCGCTAACCCAGCGACGGTAGGGCTGCTGGCGCGCCAGACGCATCTTGACTTCGTAGTCCCGAATCACGCGTTTGTCGGCCAAATCAACCAGCATCATCTGCCCCGGCCGCAAGGCGCCGCATTCGGCAATACGCTCGGGCTCGATATCCAGCACGCCGGCCTCGGAGGCAAATACCATCATGCGATCTTTTGTGATCGTGAACCGCGCCGGACGAAGCCCGTTACGATCCAACACAGCACCAACATGCAGTCCATCCGAAAAGGCGACGGCCGCCGGACCATCCCACGGCTCTATCAGACCGGCATGATACTCGAAAAATCCGCGTAAATCGGGCCCCATCGGATACATCTCGCCCCAGGCCTGCGGTATCAACATCATCATGGAGTGCCACAAGGAACGGCCACTGCGTTCCAGTAATTCCAGCGCATTATCCAAGGCGGCTGAATCACTTCCACCGGTCTCGATCACGGGCACGACTTTCTTGATGTCCTCGCCAAACAGCCGCGACCGGAAGTTCTGCTCGCGCGAGCGCATCCACTGCACATTACCGCGTAAGGTATTGATTTCCCCGTTGTGTGCCAGATACCGGAAGGGCTGCGCAAGCGACCACGACGGAAACGTATTGGTGCTGTAGCGCTGATGCACAATCGCCAGTGCACTCACAAAGGCTTCATCCGCCAAATCCGGATAAAACCCCATCACCTGCGACGCCATCATCAACCCTTTGTAGATCAGCGTACGCGAAGACATACTGCAGATATAGAACCTCTCGCGATCGTGATCCACCAAGGGAAGAACTTGCTTCTCGATCTGCTTGCGCATCACGTACAAGCGCCGTTCCAGCTCATCGCCTGACAAATCACCCACAGTGATGAATGCCTGACAGATATGCGGCTGATCAGCCCGGGCCCGCTCGCCAATCACGCGCGAATCAACCGGAACGTCGCGCCACCCAAGTAACGTCCCCCCCTCGGAGGCAATCCCTTTCGCTACCACTTGCTTGCAGGATGCGCGCAACGTAGCATCCTGCGGCAGAAATAACATCGCCACACCATAAGCCCCCTCGGCCGGTAGCTGAATTTTCAGCGGTGTTGCGACCTTACGCAGAAACGCATCCGGTATCTGACTGAGGATTCCCGCCCCATCACCCGTATTCTCATCTGCACCGGTCGCACCACGGTGACTCAAATTCTCCAGTACGCGTATGCCCTGGGTAATGATCGCATGGGCTTTCTGACCATCAATATTGACGACAAAACCAACACCACAAGCATCATGTTCATCGCTCCAGCGGTATAATCCCTCGCGCTCCAAACGCAATCGTTCCTGCCTCATCGGATTCTGTTGCATGCAAGCTCCCTGAAATATGCTATTTACGGCTTGTGATTCCCGTCCTATTCATTACACTTTTTGGCGATTTATATATCGAGTTGTGGATTATGATAAAAACCTGACACGGATGCAAACACGTTCCTTTCTATTATGCAGTCTTTTTTTTCACCTCGTTCTAAATGCTATGTGAGCCGCCCGGTGGCCCTGATTCTCAATACGGCCAACCTGCTGGGACCGGCCCTGCTCTTTCTGGCATTGATCCTGCTGGGAGTTACCGCCTGGGGCGACTGGTCTTCCGAGGAAAAGGGCTACCTCGTCACCCGCGCCGGTATCCTGATCGCAAGCGCCCTGCTCATCCGCCTAATCTGGGGCATATCCGTCGCCATCATACGACGAAAGCAGACCGCAGACCACAGACCGCAGACTACAGACCCCAACCCGGCGTCGGGCGTCCGGTGTCCAGCGTCCTCGGAAAACGAGAACGAATACGAAAATCGCTAGAAAACCAAAACCCATGCAACGATGTTATATAGAACCGGAAAAATGGGCCGATAATCGCCTGCCCTTGGATCCAAAAGAAGCGCACCATCTGCGGCATGTGCTGCGGCTGGCTGAGGGTGCCCCTATTCTGGCATTTGACGGACAAGGACATGAGGCCGAAACCGTGCTCCGACAGAACCTCGACGGACAGCCCTGCTTACAAGTCATACAAATCCGCGACAAGCTCTCGGCTCGGCAAGCCCCCCAGTGGATTCTGGTGCCGGCTATTATCAAGGGATCGCGTATGGATAGCTTGATCGAAAAAGCGACTGAGCTCGGTGCCACCCGCATCATCCCGATTCAAACCGCGCGCAGTGTGGTGCGGCTCGATCCACGGCAGGCCGTCGCCAAAGTGGAACGCTGGGAGCGCATTGCCATCAGTGCCGCCAAACAGTGCGGCACCCCTACCCTGCCGGGAATTGCCCCCGTGACCGATCTCGCCGGAGCCTTACGCACACTCCAATCCGAAGACATCCCGATCCTGCTGGGGTCCCTGGAAGGCGCGCCCCCCCCCATCGCTCGTGTTGCGCGCGAATGGATGGCACGCCAACCCAAGGGTATCGCCATCCTGACCGGCCCCGAAGGAGATTTCACCCCCGCAGAATACCAACAGGCGACTACCGCAGGATGCGCCCCCGTCAACCTTGGCAAACTCACCCTGCGCGCCGAAACCGCCACCATCTACGCTCTCAGCGTACTGCAAGCACTGTATGGGGAAATGCAGACAGAAGACCACGCGAATCAGACCACAGACTG
>JBLRXB010000106.1:0-7742 GCA_047920915.1 Kiritimatiellia bacterium | reverse complement strand
ATTGCTCCTTCTCAACGTTTTCCTCTACCGACACAAGGTCGGCAGGCGGATCGGCGCAACGAATCGCAGATGCGCCCCCAAACCACAAATATCCAGTATTCTTTATCAGCCTTCTGCCATCGGGAATGCTGCCTCAATTCATCACAATGCTGCCTTAATGCTGTCACATTCTTTTGGTCTCCTTTCGGTAAACCTCACAGCAAAGGAGTCTTCATGAAATCACATCTTCGCAACCCCTGGTTCCTGCTCGCCAGCGGCTTTCTCATCATAAACCTCTACGGCGTATTGCGTATCGGACGCCACCATCCGCAACCGCCTCCCAATCCGCAGCCCATCGAAGCGGAGCCCGTTGCAGTTGTCGCGCATCCGATTACGCTGCGGGGAATCTCGCAAGTGGACATGGAGGAAGATGAACGGATCATTCTGGCATTAAACTTTGACCGGCTTGTCTCTCCGCACGTTTTGCAGCGTTTCATCAGCATCACCGGAGCTGATGGTGATGCGCTTGAAACAGAAGTGCGCGATAGCGGCCCGGATCAGCGCCTATTTGTTGCTGTCGCCGCAAAGCCCAGCGACTCCCTGTCGATCAGAGTCGCAAAAGGTTTTCATGCCGAATCCGGCCCCGAGCGCCTCGAACGCGATATTGTCGGCGGAATCGTGCTGCACCCGGATATTTCCCTCACCAGCCTGAACGTGCGCGCCCCGGCCTTTGACCCACCCGTAATCATGCTGAGCTTCTACCGTCCGGTTAACATCACCAGCCTCCGCCAATCCCTCTCGCTGGAACCAGCCGGCGCGTTTGTGATCACCGAACATAGGTCCTGGCAATACGGCCGCATCTACCATGTTACCGGCAACCTCCAACACAACCGCAACTATACGATTCGAATCGCGCCGGGATTGCGAGCCGAAGCATCCAATATCCGCATGCAGACACACATCGAACAAGCCGTGTTTATTCCCGAGGCCTCTGCCGCGATCCGCATTCCTGTCGAAGGACGCTTTCTCTCCCCGCAAGGCAACATGCTACTCCCGCTGCAAAGCATCAATATCACGAACTTTGTCGTGAAGGCGGCTCGTCTGCCTGCACACAACCTCGTGCAATTCGCCATGCGCGAGGGGCAACACTACAACCACCATTGGGGCAACCCCGCTGATCACATTACCATTCCCGAAACCGAGTACAGCTACACGCTCGACGCACCTGCAAACAGCAACATCTATCACCAGATATCCTTGCGCGATGTGCTACCAGCCGACACAACCAATGGTGCCTGGCATATCCGTGTTGATGCCGGCAAACAATCACAGGACCAGCGCTTACTCGTGATCAGCGACATCGGCATCACCGTGCGCCATGCCCCCCAAGAAATGCTCGTCTGGGCCAATTCGATTCATACGCTCGCCCCCATCGCGCATGCCAGTGTGCAGGTTTGGTCACAGGCTGGCGAACAGATATTGGCAGCGACTACCGATTCGCAAGGACTTGCGCGCATCACATTCGAAGGCGAAAAACTGCAACCGTTCATGATCACCGTGCAAACGGAGCACGATCTGGCATTTCTCAGCATCCGCGATTCGCTCATTACCCAGCCCAATCAAACCGCTCGTCGCCCCTACCTCTCCTCCATCTCCGGAACCGCGACGACCTCGTCGCGCCCTCTCGAAGCTTTCCTGTATACCGATCGTGGTGTCTACCGCCCTGGCGAAAACACCCATGCCCGCGCCATCGTTCGCGCGTCACACCTCGGCCTGCCCGACCAACTTCCTGTCGTCCTGCATGCCATTCGTCCCGACGGGCGCGAACATAGTCGCACACCGGCCATGCTATCGGCCTATGGCACCGCAGACTTTACCATGGCCTGGGCTGATTTCGATGCCACCGGACGCTACCGCCTGGAAGTTCGCACACCGGGGGCAACTGAACCAATCGGAACAACCAGCATTGCCCTGGAGGATTTCGTGCCGCCCCGCATGGCGGTTACGGTAAATGCCCAGTTTGATCCTGCCGCACCATGGGCGACGGCCGCCCTGGAAGCGCGTTACCTATACGGTGCGCCCGCATCCAACAACCGCTTCCAACTATCACTGCATGCCGTTCCTGCCGATTTTGCCCCACCCACTTTCCCAAACTACGCTTTTGGCGATTCTGATCGCTCCCGACAAACCACCACCCACCAGATTGGTGCCGGCAACCTGGATCCCGATGGACTGGCGAGCACGACGTTCCGCCTGCCGGACCAAATCAAGCCGCCTGCCATGATTGAAGCCATCATTACAGCTACCGTCCACGAACAGGGCGGACGCACGGTAAGCGCCGCATCGCGCGGGCCCCTGCATGTATACCCCTACTACATCGGTATCCATAAACCCGACCTGCGCAATTTGACCCCCGGCAAATATGCCCGTGTTGCAATTCAACTCGTTGATCCCCTAGGAGAAGCACACAAGGCTTCGACACCTATGACGGTCACACTGGAACAAGTCCAATGGAGCACCGTACTTGTCCGCGATAGCCAAGGGCGCTATCGCTACGAATCAAATGAAAGTGCCACCCCGTTGCGCACAGAAGTCATCGTATCCGACCACCAGGGCTCAGCCCATTTTACATTCCTGCCATCGATCACCGGCTCGCTACGGTTACGGGTGGCATCCGCCGATGGCATCAGCACGACCTACGCATTTCATGTCGGACGGGATGGCTGGCAGAATCGCGCGATGGATCGCCCCGACCGCGTGGAACTTAAATGGGACCGCGATCATTATTCTCCTGGCGATACTGCCGTACTAACGGTAATTGCCCCCTTCCCCGGTCGAGCACTACTGGCAGTCGAACAGGATAGCCTGCTCTTCCACGATACCCGCTTGATGGAAGGCAACACGACAAGCTTTCATATCCCCGTTACAGAAGCGTTCTTTCCCAACGCGCACGCCTCCGTCCACGTCATCCGGGCGCTACCCCCCGGCGCAGCCTCGGCTTCACGTCAAGCCGCGCGCGCGGTCGGATCCATACCGCTTGAACTGGACCCGGCGCCACATCGACTCCAAATATCGATGGATAGCCCCCGTACCAGCCGGCCAACATCGCCGCTGCCGATATCCCTGCAAGTGCGCAATCCCGATGGTACCCCCGCCAAGGCCGAGATTGCGATTGCGGTCATAGACGAAGCCATCTGCATGCTGACAGACTTCCGCACGCCAGATCCTATCGCCCACTTTATGGCCGTGCGACAACTCCCCTTCCAGATATCCGATCTCTACGCGATGCTCCTGCCGCAAATCGATCCCGAAACCGCGCTCTATCATGCCCACACGGGCGGCGACATAGCATCGCTCCTTCGCGGTCGACTGAACCCCGTGCGATCCCGGCGCTTCCGGCCGCTCGCCCTCTGGCAAAGCACCATCCAAACCGACGCACAGGGACACGCCACCGTGCAATTTGAAATGCCCGAATTCAGTGGCCAGGTCCGCATCATGGCTGTAGCGGTGAGCGATGCGCGTAGCGGATCTGCACAACAATCGGTCACAATCAACCGACCCTTTACCGTGCTGGCCTCGTTACCGCGCTTTCTCGCAACGGGCGACGCAACCCGCATGCCGATCGAACTGCATCACACAGGCAACACTACCATTCCGGCAACACTCGCTATCAGCACGGAAGGTCCCATCGCTCTCGACGGGCCATCATCATACGACTTCGAAATCCCGGCCGGCCAAAGACCAACCATCGACATCCCCCTGCTCGCGGCAAACAAAATGGGCCTTGCCCGCATTCTCATTACAGTAACGACACCCGATGATGTCATCACCGATCGCATTGAATTACCCATCCGGCCTCCCGCCACCTTTCGCACACGCCACATTGATATTGCGTTGGCACCCGGAGAATCGACAGAAGTTGCACCATCCAACGAATGGATCGCAGGCACAGCATCACAGACAATTCGCGTCAGCTCGATACCCGCGATCGGGCTAAGCGGAGCATTCGACTATTTGACGCAATATCCCTACGGCTGCCTGGAGCAGACCCTCTCCGCGGGATTTGCCGTTCTGCGGCTGATCGAGCTACCTGCCCTGCAAACAGCCGGACTCACCATCACCGACCCCGCTGCGCATACCCGCAACACCATCAATCATATCTTTTCGATGCAAACTTCCAACGGGGCATTCGGCTGGTGGCCACACGCCACCACGCCCTACGACTGGGGCAGTATCTACGCTATGCACTACCTGAGCGTGGCACGCTTGGCAGGCTTTTCGCCACCATCCGGACCATACAACAACGGATTACAATACCTTCGCAGCATCCTGGCACGTCCAGCCCCGTCTACACTGCCCGCTGCGGCCCAGACCTGGCGCGAGGATGCCACAACACGTGCCTATGCCTGCTATGTATTGGCACTTGCCGATACCCCCAATCATAGCTGGACGGAACGCCTGCGCGAGCAAGTCGAAAACATGGAGATCGAGGGGCGCCTCTATCTCGTGCTGGCGCTTGCCGCCGGCGGACGCCGACGCGATGCGCGCGAGCTTCTTCAATCCATCACCAATATTCCCCTGCCGCAAAAGGCATCCGATAGCGGAACACTCGCTTCTCCCGCACGCGCCCAAGCCCTCCGGCTTTACGCATGGCTCACAATCGACCCTGATGATCCCCGGATACCAGCTCTGGTCGAAAACCTTCTCGCACATCAACAGCATGGCAGGTGGCGTACCACCCACGAGAACGCCGCTGCATTCCTCGCCCTCACCCAACACCTCATCCTCAACAGAAACACACCGCAAGACTTTGCGGGAAGCGTCATCCAAGCCGACAGCCAGACGGCCTTAGCACCCGAATCCGGCACCCTCACACTAGATGCACGCGCCCCGGCAGTCATAAACAACCAAGGCCCCGGTAGACTATATGCCACGATCCAGCAACGCGGTATCCCCAGTAACGCCACCCGCACCGTCGATAACAAACTCAGCATTCGTCGCCGCTACTTCAATATTAACCAACAAGCCGCTGACGACACTTCCGTGCAGCAAGGCGATCTCATCATCATCCGACTGCAGGTCGATACGCTGGGTGAAAAACGCGACAATCTGGTCATCGAGGATCTTCTGCCGGCTGGATTCGAAATCGAAAATGCCAATCTCGCTACCGCCGAGATCGTGCCCTGGGCCAAACAACACACCAACCTACCGATCCGCCATGTCGATATCCGCGACGACCGGATCATTATCTTCACCGAAGCATTTGCGGGTATCCGGCAGTTTCACTATGCCGTACGCGCCGTCACCCCCGGCACCTACACCCGTCCGCCCGTAACCATCGAAGGCATGTACACCCCCGAACGCCACAGTTCCCACCACGCCGGCACCCTCACCATCACCACCCCATGAAACGCGAAACCATGAACACCTCTCCACCCAACAAGGACAGCGCTTTCCTGGAATCGCGATGCCATCGTCGCGCATCCAACACACCAGCCCCCCCCACCCTCTCTATCGTCGTCATTCTCGTCGCCCTATCCCTGATCGCCGTATATCGACTCACGCCCCCCGAACTGGAGATGCATAACCAGGGCACCATCCTGCTTGACCGCCATGGAACCCCTATCCGTGTCGTACTCGACCGCACCGAACAGGACAACCGCCCCGTCGACTTCAACGCCATCAGCCCCTGGGCCCGGGCAGCTATTGTCGCAGTTGAAGACCAGCGCTTTCATCGGCACCCCGGCATCGATCCCATCGCGATCCTGCGAGCCATCGGACAAAACCTCCTTGCCCGCCGACGCATCTCCGGCGCATCTACTCTCTCCACGCAGGTCGTCCGCCTTAGCGAACCGCGTTCGCGCAACTGGCGGACCAAAATCATCGAAGCCACCAAAGCCCTGCGCCTGGAACGCAAACAGGATAAGTCGGCAATCCTTGCCGCCCATCTCAACCTTGCTCCCTTCGGCGGAAATCTAGTCGGCATTGAAGCCGCTGCACAATGGTATTTCAACAAGACTGCCGCCGATCTGAACCTGTCCGAAGCCGCCATGCTGGCGGGACTCCCCCAATCCCCGGCTCGCCTGCGACCCGACCGCCATCCACAGCATGCCTTCATACGGATGCAACATGTGCTCGACCGTATGGAAGCGGACGGGATTATCACTACACAACAACGCGATGCCGCCGCCACCTTGCCCCTCGATATCAAGGCGGGAACCCGCCCCTTTCTGGCTCCCCATTTTGCCGACTTCGTCCTGCAGCACGCTGTACATAAAGGTGCGCTTGCAACAACACTCGACCTGCCGCTCCAGCATACCATCGAGCAAATTGCCCAGCAGCACAAGCCTGGCCTCATGCAGCAACATGCCGATCGCATCGCCATCGTACTCATGCAAGTCAGCGATGGCGCCATTCTTGCCATGACCGGCTCGCATGATTACTTCGACACAAACAACAGCGGTATGGTCAATGCCGCACTTGCCCGACGCTCCCCTGGCTCCGCCCTCAAACCCTTTATCTATGCCATGGCCATCGACCAAGGCACCATGACACCCGCCACACTACTCGATGATCGCCCCGCCGGATACCGTGACATCAACCCTGCCAACTTCGACGGCCAATTCCGCGGAAAGGTAACGCTGCGCGATGCCCTCATTCTCTCACTCAACATACCCGCTCTCAAAACCGTCGAACACCTCGGCAACCAAAACGTCATCGACACCCTGCGCGGATTTGGACTCACCACCATCAACCACGCCGCCGATCACTATGGTACCGGCATCGCCATTGGCGGCGCAGAAGTGCGCCTGCTCGATCTCGTGGCAGCTTACGCCACGCTCGCCCGTACCGGCAACTACCTGCCACCACGCTTTCTGACCAATTTGCCAATGCCAACGCCACGCCGTGTGCTTTCGCCCGAAGCGGCCTATATCATCACCGATATTCTCGGCGGCACCGAACGCAGCCATGAGCTTTTTGGTCACATCGCCGACGCCACGCTACCGCACGCCGCCTGGAAAACCGGCACCTCATCCGCCTATCGCGATGCCTGGACCATCGCCTGGACGCCTGATCATGTCATTGGGATCTGGGTCGGCAACACGGATGGACGCCCGACCAAAGGATGCACCGGGGCAAATGCTGCCGCACCGATCGCAGCCGATATCCTGCGCCATCTGCACCCCACCGGCAATCAGGCCTGGTTCCGCCCTCCCCCAGACATACGAGAAATCAACCAGCCCGACGGAACCCGCGATCTGCACATTGCAGGCATCAGCATCCCGCAGCCACGCACCACCAGAACACCGCCACTGCGCATCACACATCCCGCCGACGGCATGTCCCTCCGCATTCCCGCAACGGCAGGAAATGCGCCGACGCTGCCCCTGCAAGCCGAAAGCACACAGGAAATACTCTACTGGTTTGTCAACGGACAATCCATCGGCCAAGCCCCCCCCGCATCACCCCTCCACTGGCCCCTCCGCCGCGGCACTCACAACATTACTTGCGCCACCCCCGACGGACACCAAGTCACAATCTCCATCTCCATCGACGGCTAGCCCGCCACTCCATGCTTTCGGCACAAGAACGCCCACCCCTACTCCTGATCATAACCCGTCTTTCCCTATTCGTCGCTGAAATCGACTTTTTTTGCAGCTCGCCATGCTGTTTTCCTAAGGATTTCGGTTGGTTGATTGCCTAAATGGCTTGTGGGGCAGACCCACCCCATTGACGCAGGGGTATTTCCTGCGAAAATGGAG
>JBLRXB010000105.1:0-7804 GCA_047920915.1 Kiritimatiellia bacterium | reverse complement strand
GGACGAGATCTGTCTCGTCCGGGGCGTTGGGTGGGCATGGGGGCCATGGTTGGGCGGAGGGCTTTTTATGGGCTGGTCGAGACGGAGCTCATCCCTCCAGTGATTTTTTTTGTATGCGGGCGTGATTTTGGTTGTTTGATTTGCTAGTCTGCTGTTGCTTGCATGCTTGGTAAATAAAGGTGGTGTGTATGGTGAATCAGCGTCCGGATTGGGATACCTATTTCATGGATATCGCGCATGTTGTGAAGACACGCAGCAGTTGTTCGCGGCGTCAGGTTGCCGCAGTTATCGTGAAAGACCGGCGCGTTATCTCGACCGGCTACAACGGGACACCGCGCGGGGTGCCCAATTGCAACGAGGGGGGCTGCAGTCGTTGTGCGAGCGATGCGCCATCCGGGAGTGCGCTGGGCGCATGTATTTGCTGTCATGCCGAAGAAAATGCGATCACGCAGGCTGCCTATCATGGAATTGCGGTTGCGGGGGGTGTGATGTACGTAACGATAAGCCCTTGTCTGACCTGTGCGCGGATGATTGTAAATGCCGGTATCTGTGAGGTGATATATGAAGGGGATTATACCTTCACCGAGCAGACCAGGCACTTGCTGGATGCGGCCGGGGTGTTGTGCCGGCGCTTGGGTGGGGCGGGCGGCGTGTGACAACCCTAGAAGAGGGAGAGTTGGTCTGCGGAGCTGCGCGCGTTCGTGGCGTCGGCCTTGTTGCGATCAGGGGGGGGCGCGGCGGCTTCAATCAGTTGGAGGAAGGCCTCCTCGTCGAGCACCTTGAGGCCGAGTTCCTGTGCTTTGGTTACTTTGCTGCCGGGGTTGGTGCCTGCCACCACATAGTGTGTTTTGGCTGAGACAGAGCTGGCGACATGTCCGCCGGCGGCTTCAATGGCCGTGGCTGCTTCTTCCCGTGTCATGGCCGTGAGGGTTCCGGTGAGGACAAATGTCTGGCCGTGCAGTGTGGTTTGCGCACGATCAAGCATCTGCAAAGAAGCGGGCTGAATTTGCAGGTTGTGCATTTCCCTTACAATGTTCTGGCCACGGGAGGCTGCAAAGAATTGTATGACTTGGGCGGCTACATCGCGCTTGATCCGCGTGAGAACCTTGAGCTGGCGCAAGCCATCGCGGCCTTGTTTTTGTGTGCGCTTCTCAATTTGCGCGCGCGCTTCGAGTCGGTCGGCTGTAGCGTTGATATCGGCCAGGATCCGGTTATATTTTTGCGTGCGCTGCGCTTTGGACAATCCTTCGGCTGCGGCGGGTATGGATCGTGCGCGTGGATTCCAGGTTGTGGCCAGGTCCTGTAGTTCGGCGATCAGGACTATGTCATGCAAGATGACCGAATCCGGCAAGGCATCGATCGTATCGTGCGCCAGTGCGACATCGCGAGCGGCGGTTTTTCCGACACCGGGAATGCCGAGGGCATGGATCCATCGATCCAGTGGTGCCGTGCGGCTCTTTGCGAGAGCTTCAATCATTTTGGTGGCATTTTTTGTGCCGAGCAGGCGTTGTCCTGCGGTGGCTAGATTCAGGTTTGCATATGTGGCGGCGGGGATTCGAAAAAGGTCAAAGGGGGATGTGGCCAATTGGTGGCGAACGAGTGCTTCGGCGACGACAGATCCGCAGGCCTCGATATCGAGGCACGTACGCGAGGCAACGTGCAGGATCCAGCGTACGGCGAGGGCCGGGCACTGCATATTCTCGCAGCGTGTGGCGACTTCGCCATCCAGGCGAACTACGTTTTCCCCGCAGGCCGGGCATGTCTCCGGCATGTGAAACGCCTTGGCATCTGCTGGTCGTTTGGCGTGCACAACGGAGATTACGGCGGGAATCACTTCGCCCGCTTTTTCGATTACAACCGTATCCCCGATCCGGATATCCTTACGGGCGATCTCGTCGGCATTGTGCAGGGTAGCGCGGCGGATCTCGGATCCGGATAGCAGTACGGGTTCCAGTTCGGCAACGGGCGTGAGCACGCCGGTGCGACCCACTTGAATGGTGATATCATGGATCACGGTGCGGGCTTGTTGGGCTGCGTATTTGTATGCGCGCGCCCACCGGGGGCTGCGGGCTGTGGCACCGAGTTTTTTTTGTAGTTTGACGTCGTTCACCTTGATGACAGCCCCATCAATTTCGAAGGGAAAGTCATCGCGGCACTGTTCCAGTGCGCCGATCGCGCGCAAGACTTCATCGGGATTGGAACAAAGGCCATGCTGCCTGGCGACAGGCAATTTCCATGCTTGCAATTGTTGCAGCAAATCGATCTGTGCGGGGCAATCCCAGCCGATGCAGGCACCCAGGCCGTACAAGGCGGCATCGAGGGGGCGTTGCGCGACGAGTTTCGGGTCCAGTAGTTTCAGGGATCCGGCGGCGGCATTGCGCGGATTCTTGAAGGGCTGCAGGCCGTTGTTTTCCTGTTCCGCAATGAGTCTGGCGAAGCCGGCTTTGGGCATATAGATTTCGCCGCGCAGCTCGATGACCGCGGCACGGCAGGGAATGGATTGGGGTATGGTTCGAATGGTTCGAATGTTGGCGGTGATGTCGTCGCCTACCTGTCCATCGCCGCGTGTAACGGCCTGGACGAGATTCCCGTTTTCGTATCGCAGGCTGATGGCGACACCGTCAATCTTGGGTTCAACCGTATACGCGATTTGGTCCGTGCCGCTGGTTTTTGCGAGAGAAAGCATCCAGTCCGTGATTTCATGCAGGGCATAGGTGTTATCCAGGCTCATCATCGGTACGGCATGCCGCACGGAAGCGAATGCTTGCAAGGGCGCGCCCCCGACTGCCAGCGTAGGCGAATCTGGCGTTGTGAGTTCGGGGTGGGCGGCCTCCAGTTCTTGCAATTCGCGGAACAGGGCGTCGTAGGCGGCATCCGAAATTTCGGGATTGGCATCAACATAGTAGCGCTGGTTATGGCGTCTGATTGTTTCGCGCAGTTGCTGTATGTGCGTTGCCAGATCCATGTTGTATCCCATTGGTGCTATGGTCGCAGGAGGCGCGCGATTTTTTCATCGATGAAAGCGTTCAAGGGATTTTCGAGAGGTCCGGTTTGGGCGGCTCGTTCCCGCGCCATTTCATAATTTGCGCCTTGCAGGGCGATCATGGCCTCGGCGTATGGTGTGTAGGCACTCGTGGATTGTTGCAGCACCCGCAATTTATCGGCACTCGATAATTCGGAAGGATGAAAGGTATAGGATTCGATGAAGGTCGCAGCACCGGACTGTTTGTGTGTCGAGCCCTGGACGCGTTCCGGCGTGACGCGTTCGATCTCCAGGGATACGGGTACCCCCCCGATCGAGAATTGGACTGTGCGTCCGATTAGTCTGGCGAGTGCGCCATGGAGAATGCGATCCGGCATATTGGCGGGGATCATGAACTCCGTCAATATATCACGGTGCGCCGAATTCTCGATGAATTGGCCGTTGGCTTCCCAGAATTGCATGGCTTCGTTGTAGTGCTGTAGAACCATGTGTTGGATGATCTCCTGCATGACGGTTGCACCATTCATCTGCGGTACTTCCGTGGGCGAATCGTGGGCCGCTGTTGGTGTGCTGGTATCGGTATAGGTGCTGGTGTCCTGATATACATCCGGTGTGTGCAGCACGGGAATGGGGGCAGCGGGTTGATCGTCGAAGACCGGGATGACGCGTCCGTCCGTCAAGGTGCGCCCAGGCGGCGTTGTTACGCTGGGCGCAGAGGCGGTGCGTGGCTGGAACGGTTTTCTGTTTGCTTCCAGCAGCGGTCTGAGCAGGAGCGACCATATCAGCATGGCTGCGGCTGCAACGTGCAGCCAGCCGAGTGTGCTTTGCAGCCAGGCCGGCGCGCGCTTGTTTTGCATACCCTGGGCGACCTCTGCGACGGCAGTAGGGCGTTTGTTAAGTTTAATGACCTTTTTCTGGCTGGTCAGCATTTTGCCCGCGTTTGCGACTGTGCTGCGAGCTTCACTGGGAATTTTGACCATTAGCAATTTGCCCTCGGCCAATTTGGCGGCATCCTGATACACACGGCTCCAGTCGGCATAGCGATCCTCGGGGTTTTTCATCATGAGGCGCGTAGTAAACTGGGCATAGGCTAATGGAATATGCGAATCAATATCCTGCGGCCAGGGCAGTTGTTTGTAGACTTGTGCTTCGAGAACCTGTTCGACGGACAGCCCCGAAAACGGGATTTTGCCTGTCAGCATGTGATAGAGTGTAGCGCCGAGGCTGTACATGTCGGTTGCGGGGGAAAGATCCGGTTCGCCGGTAGCTTGTTCGGGGGACATATAGTTTGGCGTGCCGACGATGCCATCATCGTGTTGGGTATCGCCTTGTCCGATTTGCCGGGCCAATCCCAAGTCGGCCAGTTTCACGCTACCGTCGTTTTCAATGATAATGTTGTCCGGTTTGATGTCCCGGTGGATCATTCGACGCGATTGCCAGGCATCGGCAAGCGCATCAGCAATCGCGGCGACGATTTGCATGGCTTCGCGAGCATGCATTTTCCCCACCTGTTTGAGATGTTCGGCGAGGGTCTCGCCTTCGACATATTCCATCACAATATAGGCGGTGTGATCGAGGCGTCCGACATCGTACACTTGGATGACATGTCGGCTTTTCAGAAGGGCGACAGAGTGTGCTTCGGCAAGAAAAGCGTCGGCTTCATCCAACTGCGTCCACAACGCGGGATGGAGCACTTTTATGGCAACGTCGCGGTCAAGGGATTCTTGCCGCGCACGCCAGACGGTAGCCGTTGAGCCATCGCCGATGCGCGCTAAAATCTTGTATCCGGGAATGTCGGGTATGTGTACCAATGTGATCTCCAGTAAAAAGCGGTATACTATAATACGAAAATCACGTGTATATCTTAGAATGCAAAGTATCTCAATCTCGAAACGCACCCCGGTGCCAGTCGTATGTTGTGTTGCGGGATCGTTCGATGGCACCAACCAACATAATTGGTGCCTGGTGCGGTCAATTGCATGTCAAAGTGTCGCTGTGGTTTTGTTTTGTGTGTCATGTTGTCGCGCAATTTCGTTTAGAAAGGCGAATAACGGACATGGTATGCTTTATGCTGTTATGTAGATCGGGGGTGATCATATGGACTTACAAAAATTGACCCAGCGGGCGCGCGAGGCGATTCAGCAGGCGCACACGTTAGCGACGCGTCATCAGCACCAGGAGGTGGATGGTGAGCATATTCTATTGGCGCTGGTTTCACAGGAGGATGGTCTGGTAGCGCGTTTGCTGGATAAGCTTGGCGCAAGCCCGCCTGTTGTGCGTGCGCGGCTGGAGGACGATTTGAGAGGGCGTCCGCGCGTGAGTGGTGGGGCGACCGAAGCGGGCAAACTTTACGTGACGCAGCGCTGCAATGCGCTGCTTGTTAAAGCGGGTGATGAGGCGGATGGTTTGAAAGATGCGTATTTGAGTGTGGAGCATCTGCTGTTGGCTTTTGTGGATGAGGGGCGCCAGACGGTTGCGGGGAAAGTGCTTGGAGAGCTTGGTGTCGAGCGCAACAAGCTATTGGGTGTGTTGCGTGAAATTCGCGGGAATCAGCGTGTAACCAGTGATAATCCGGAGGGTGCGTATGAGGCACTGCGTAAATATGGTATTGATTTGGTCGCTGTGGCACAGCAGGGCAAGCTCGATCCGGTCATTGGTCGCGATAGTGAAATTCGTTCCGTGATCCGGATCTTGTCGCGCAAGACCAAGAATAATCCCGTCCTGATTGGCGAGCCGGGCGTTGGCAAGACCGCGATTGTGGAGGGTTTGGCACAGCGGATTGTACGGGGGGATGTGCCGGAAGGATTGAAGGACCGCACGATTTTTGCGTTGGACCTGACGTCTCTCATGGCGGGAGCCAAATACCGGGGTGAATTCGAGGAGCGTTTAAAGGCCGTGTTGTCGGAAATCAAGGCGGCCGAGGGTCGGATTATTTTATTTATTGATGAGTTGCACACGATCGTGGGTGCGGGGCGGACGGAAGGTTCGACCGATGCGGGCAATATGTTGAAGCCGATGTTGGCGCGTGGTGAGCTGCATTGTATCGGGGCCACAACGCTGGACGAGTATCGCAAGCATTTGGAAAAGGATGCAGCCTTGGAGCGTCGTTTTCAACCGGTTGTGGTGGACGCTCCAACGGTGGAAGACTCGATATCGATTTTGCGTGGTTTGAAGGAGCGTTTCGAGGTGCACCACGGCGTGCGGATACAAGATGCCGCGCTGGTTGCGGCGGCGACGTTGTCGGATCGTTACATCAGTGACCGGTTCCTGCCGGACAAGGCGATTGACTTGATGGATGAGGCGTGTGCATCGATCCGGACGGAGATTGATTCCATGCCGAGTGTCTTGGATGAGATCAGTCGCCGGGTCATGCGGCTCGAAATCGAGGAAACGGCGTTAAAAAAGGAAAAGGATCCTGCGAGTGTCGAGCGCTTGGTGCTGTTGCGCAAGGAGCTGGCGGATTGCCGGGCGGAGGCGGATGCATTGCATGCGCAGTGGGCGCAGGAGAAGGAAACGGTGGCATCGCTCAACACGCTGCGTGGCACGCTGGAGCGGGCGCGCCAGGAGGCCGAAGAAGCGGAGCGCGCCTACGATTTGAACCGCTTGGCCCAATTGCGGCATGGCACGATTCCGAATCTGGAAAAAACGCTGGCCGAGCAGGAGGAGCATTTACGCGCCAATGCGAGTAAGTCCAGCTTGATTCGTGAAGAGGTGACCGAGAGTGAAATTGCCGAGGTGGTATCGCGTTGGAGCGGTGTTCCGCTGACGCGTTTGCTGGCGGGCGAGCGCCAGAAGTTGTTGCATCTGGATCAAACGTTACACGAGCGTGTGATCGGGCAGGATGAGGCTGTACAAGCGGTTGCGGATGCGGTGTTGCGGGCGCGGGCCGGGATCAAGAATCCCAACCGTCCAATTGGGTCCTTTCTTTTTCTAGGCCCGACCGGTGTAGGGAAAACCGAACTGGCGCGGGCATTGGCGGGCGCGTTATTTGACTCCGCAGAGAGCATGGTACGCATCGACATGAGTGAGTATATGGAGAAGCATACGGTCTCGCGATTGGTCGGGGCTCCGCCGGGCTATATTGGTTATGATGAAGGTGGTCAACTGACAGAGGCCGTACGCCGTAAGCCGTATAGTGTGGTATTGCTGGATGAAATCGAGAAGGCCCATCCCGATGTTTTCAATATTCTTTTGCAGATTCTGGATGATGGTCGTTTGACGGATAACCAGGGGCGTACGGTGAACTTCAAGAATACGATTGTGATTATGACGTCCAATCTTGGATCGACGCTTCTGCTGGATGGGATTGGCAAGGATGGCAGTCTGCGCGAAGAGACACGCGAGGGTGTATGGCAGATGCTCAAGACCCATTTCCGGCCTGAGTTTCTCAATCGTGTGGATGACACCGTATTGTTCAAGCCCCTGCAAGTAGGCGAGATCGAGCAGATTGCCGCATTGTTGGTTGCCGATCTGGCAAGGCGTCTGGAAGCGCAGGATTTGCGCTTGGAGGTGCTGCCAGCAGCACTGGCATTTCTAGCGCGGGAAGGATTCGATCCGGTTTATGGTGCCCGGCCGTTGAAGCGGTTTATCCAGCAGGAGCTCGAAACGCCGATAGCGCGGATGCTGATTGCGGGGCAGGCCTTGCCGCAGGCAACGATCAAGGTTCAGGTGCAGGGCGATGTATTGGCGATCACGGCCGAGTAAGGGCCGGCATGTGGTCTGTCAAGATGATGCTGGGTGAAACTTTTTGCACTTACTCGCCACACTTACTCGGATACCCTTAATCGCCACCCTTTCTCGGATACACTTAATCGACTCACT
>JBLRXB010000104.1:0-7808 GCA_047920915.1 Kiritimatiellia bacterium | reverse complement strand
GCGCTAGATGCGGGCTTTACGTTTCCGATTTCCTTGGGTATTTGTCTGATGGTGAAAGTCATTTCGATGCGTTTGCCCTGATGATTTCCTTGCCTTGCTGGCCTGTTCCTGCCATGATGCTGAGCATGAATGTAAAGCATGCGAAAACCAATCCACCCACACCACCTGCGGAATGGGTGGAGCTTTACGGTGACTACCTATACCGCTACGCCCTGATGCGCCTCAAAGATCCCATCAATGCCGAAGATGCCGTTCAGGAAACCTTTCTCGCCGGTATTAAAGGGCTCAAGCAATTCGACGGGCGCGTCGATGTCAAATTCTGGTTGCGCGGCATTCTCCGCAACAAAATCGTCGACTATATTCGTAAAAACACGCGCGAGCACCCCGTCAATAACGACGAGGGACAGGACATTATCGAAAGCTTTTCCTTCAAAATGTTCGGAATCGCAGATCGTTCGCCCAAACCATGGCAGTTCGCCCCCGAGCGTGAGTTTGAAAAAGGGGAATTCTGGAAGGCTTTCGAGTCTTGCCTATCCAAACTCAGCGATACGATGCGCCAAGCCTTTGTCTTGAAAATGGTAGACGGTATGGATTCCGATTCTGTCTGTAAGGCACTCAACATCCAACCGAACAATCTCTGGGTTTTGAACCATAGAGCTCGTGCCCAGCTCAAGGCATGTTTGGAAAAAAACTGGGATCGCGAAGAGGATTAAATGCTGACCTGCAAACAAGTTTCAAAGGCGCTTGCCGAACAAGACTACAAGGATATGTCCTGGCCTAAACGCATGTTGTTGCGTTTTCATGTTGCAATATGTGCCGTCTGCAAAGGATACAACGGGAATGTAATGCTGTTTCAAGATATGGCCCGGGCCTTCCGACGCGTCGAGGAAACCACCGAAGAGGCCCATGCTCCTGAAAATGCCAAAAACAAGTGGGCAGAATGTATTCACGCCGCCAGCGGAAAAACAGACGACGAACCAGCCGTCAAGGCGCCAGACGCTCAATCCGCCAACCCGTAGCATGTTGTACGTATACCGCCCGATCATGCAAACGGTCTTTACCGCCCTGCCAGAATTCCATCTGCTGCGGCTGCAACAGATACCCCCCCCAGTGCGGCGGACAAGCTACCGGCTGCCCTTCAAATGTTGCCGCGATCTCTCCATATTTCGATTCCAATACCGCAACATCCTCAATCGGCTGGCTCTGCGGCGAACTCCAAGCCCCCAGCTGGCTGCCACGCGGACGACCCGCAAAATATGCCTCGGATTCTGCACGCGGTAACCGCTGTACGACACCTTCCACACGAATCTGCCGTACCTGGGAGGGCCACCAGAAAACAACCGCACATTTCGGGTTCTCGGCTAGCGCAACACCCTTCCGACTTTCATAGTTCGTATAAAAACGGATGCCGCACGCATCAAACCCGCGCATCAACACAACACGTGCCGAAGGTCCGCACGCACTGCCCGCCGTGGCCAACACCATCGCGCCGGCATGCCAGGGCTCCGTCTCACGTGCCGCCCTATGCCAGACGCCAAATAAATCCATCGGATGTGCCGGCAACACATTCCAATCCAAACGATCTTTACGCCACTCTGCATGATTCATAGCCCACCCATACCCGCCATATTTATCCGAACGGCAACTCATCCCCCACCTCAGGCACAGCTACCGCAGGAAAAGGCTCTGTCTCAACGGGCCCATCTTTCGTCAATAGCCGCTCAATCTTACGCTCCACCTCATCGAGCTTTCCGGTACAGAACTTGATTAGCTTCTGTCCCTCCTCAAACTGGGCAATCATATCATCCAGACTCAACGCACCACTTTCCATCCCGGCGACAATCTCCTCCAACCGGGCTAATGACTTCTCAAACGATACCGCTTGCTCCTGCTTTGCACTCATTATGTATCCTTTCTTCTCTCTTCACGATTACTTACACGCGAAAGCACCTCTCCGTCTGCCACACGTGTCTGCAAAAGATCCCCGGTTCGCACATCCGCGGACCGACGCAAAATCGAGCCGTCTGCCAAGCGCGTCACGGAGTAACCACGCTGCAAAACACCCAATGGATTCAGGGCGCGCATTTGCAGTTCCAGCCGCTGCACGTCCTGCCGCGCACGCTGCTCTCGTATCACCACAGCCTGCTGCATCTGACGCAAACACGCATCCATCCGCTGACGCTCGACCTGAAGCGCGGCCCGACTATGCTGCCATAACGATCCACTCATCCAATCCAACGATTGCTGGGCCGCTTGCGCACTACCACGCAGTTCTCGCCGTATACGCTGATCGAGACTGTCCAAACGCTGCCGCGAACGCGCCACCGCATTCGCTGGCTCCCGAAACACATAGTGCCCCGCCGAACGCGTCAAACGGTGCCGACCGCGCTCCAGCACATGCTGCATGCTACCGCGAATGCGCCTGCCATACTCATCCAGTAATCCCGTAAATGCATCTTTTCGACCAACCACAAGCTCGGCCGCAGCCGATGGTGTCGGCGCACGAACATCCGCCACAAAATCACAAATCGTAAAATCGATTTCATGGCCAACCGCGGAAATAACCGGTACGCCTGATCGCGCCACCGCACGGGCAACCACCTCCTCATTGAACGACCATAAATCTTCCAGACTGCCACCACCACGCCCCACGATCAACACATCAAGCCCGCCAATTTCATTCAAGCGATCAATAGCTGCCGCAATCTCTTCCGCCGCCCCTGCCCCCTGCACTTTCACAGCCGCAAGCATCACATGCAAATTCGGAAACCGGCGCGTTACCACATTCAAAATGTCGCGGATTGCCGCCCCCGTCCCGGACGTAACTACACCGACATGCTGCGGCAGCATTGGCAGGGCACGCTTGCGCGATGCCTCAAATAAACCCTCTGCCGCCAAACGTTTCTTCAACGCTTCAAATTGGGCATGCAAATCACCTTTTCCCCCGGGCTCCAGCCGACGGATCAGGATCTGATAGTTACCACGCTTCTCGTACACGGTCACCTCACCGTGCGCCCGCACAACCGCACCATTCTGCGGCTCAAATCCCAGCCCGCGTTGATTGCCCTTGAACATGACACCGGCAATCTGCGCACCTTCATCCTTGATCGTGAAATACAGATGACCCGAAGCAGGACGAACCAGATTCGAAATCTCACCCTCCACCACGACAGCACCAAATGCCCCCTCGAGCGTCCCTTTGATCCGGCGCGTTAGTTCCGTCACACTCCATGCTTGCAAATCTCGTTGCTGCAACACCTTTGTTCCTCATTTCAGCTTGGCTAAACATACTTCAGTTCAGAACCATAGCAGGATCACACCCGCCCTGAAACACCAAAACGTATTTGTCGGGAATACCAGATCGTAAAAATGTAGGATTGGCGCATGCACACAAATCATGATAACACATCCACATACCTAACCGTACCATCATCTGCATGGGCGGAGCACACCCCAACAAAAGGAAGATAATATGCAAAAAACGTGGAAAATCATTTTGATAGCAAACGCCATTGCCGTAGCTGTCACCACAGCGGATCAAACGGTAGAAATGCCCGATTTCGTCGTTACCCCAACGCGCACCCCGGTGGCAATAACGGATGTGCCGGCCGCAGCAACGCTGCTACCCGCCACCACGCTCGGGCTGCATGGCCCGCTAACCGTCGATGGAGCCTTGCGCACACTACCGGGACTGGAAATCCAGAGCAGCGGGGCACCAGCTGATAACATCAAGATCAACATGCGGGGACTGACTTCAGGATTCCAGACCAAACGCGTTCTCGTGCTGCAAGATGGACGCCGCATCAACGAACAATACCAAGGCAACGCCGAGTTCATGACCCTGCCCGTCACACACATTGACCGGATTGAAGTGGTGCGAGGCCCCGGCTCGGCACTGTACGGATCTGGCGCCATGGGAGGTGTCATGCAAATCTTTTCCCGGCAAGGCAGTTCCCCGCCGGAAACGGCCCTATCCACCAGCTATGGAACATTCAATACACGCCAAGCCAATTTGCGGCACGGTAATGCGCGGCACACGTTTGATTATGCCTTCGCCAGCGGATGGATGGAGACCGATGGCTGGCTCGAACGTCCCGATGGCACCACACTCAATTGGCGCAATGCTCACTTCGATGTAAACGCTGGCTGGCAACCAAATGCCGACACGGACATCCGCTTCTTCACCGGGGCATATCAAGGCGAGGGCAACGAGTTCAATAACGCCCGCAAGGCACGCAAGGATTATCAGATGCTAGTCTGGAACCAGGCGACGCCTTCTGCCAAGGATGGACAATTGACTGTACGCATCTATCGTAATGGGCAACGCGATCGATACGACTGGCTTTACCCCGGCGAAGGGCACTATAACCAGAACACCCTTGCCGCCGAACTTATCCACGGTATCTGGGTAAACCCGCAGCACCGGATCACTCTCGGCGGTGAAGTGCGCCAGGATTCCGTAGACGTCGAGGAGGTCACCGCCACAGTCGACGAGAGCAACCTTGTCATGGCTATGTTCGCACAAGACGAATGGTTTGTGCACGACAAACTCCGTTTGCAGGTCGGACTCCGTGTCGATCGTGATATGGATTACGACACCACCTTCAGTCCACGTGTCGCGGCCCTTTACAAAACATCCTCGCAAGCCGAACTTTACGCATCCTATAATCGGGCACACCGCGCCCCCGCCCTATCGGATCGTTTTGCCAGTGCCGTTTTCTTCAATATGCTCTTTATCGGAAACCCCGATCTGACCCCCGAAACGCTTGACGCCTTCGAAGTCGGCCTACGCTACCGCCCGAACCAACGCATCCAAACCGCAATAGCACTGTTCTGGAATGAAATGCGAGATTCCTTCGAAGCGGTCTATGTCCCTGAACGCAATGCGCTACGACCGGAAAATATATCCAACACACGAACCTATGGCGCAGAACTGGAAGCACGCATCAAGCTGGGCGACCCCGTTAGTCTATTTGCCAGCTACACCTTCACCGAAGGCGAATACACCAGCGACCCGCGGCCCGCTGTCGAAGGGAAACGCGTCACGTATCTCGCCAAACACAAGGCCAACGGTGGACTCTCGCTTGACGCCGGTCGCGCCGGCACACATGAAGCTGTCGTGGTGTTCGCTGGCGATCGCTACACAGACATCACCAATGAAACCAAACTCGATGCCTACACCCTGGCACACTGGTCGAGTCGCCTCGCCATCGCACCACACACCTGGTTACGACTGAACATCAACAACATCACAGACACATCCTACCGGCATTTTGCCCCTTATGAGCAACCAGGACGCTCCATCATGGGAACTCTCGAATGGATTTTCTGACACATCTGCACAACCACAGCACTTAGAACGTGCTCGCACCACCGCCGGTCAAGCGCCGAAAGGAATCCGAGAGCTTGTGCATGAAATCATGCAATCGATGCCGGATATCTGCCGCCCGCAACTCCTCCACAAAACCCGTCGTATAGTTACCGTGACGAAAAGTACGCTCCTTCAAGATACGCTGCAGAAACGGCACCGTCGTCTTGAGATTCTCAAGCTGGAATTCCTCCAGCACCCGCAACATGCGGGCAATTGCCAGCTCGCGGTTCTCTGCGTGCACGATGAATTTTGCAAGCAAAGAATCATAATGATGCGGAACATGGTATCCATTGTACAAATGCGTATCGATCCGTACCCCCGGTCCCCCCGGAAGGATTAACCCTGCCACAAGCCCCGGACTTGGAGAAAAATCATCGTCCGGATCCTCAGCATTAATCCGGCACTCAATCGCATGCCCCTTGAATACCACATCCTCCTGCCGCACCCCCAGCGACTCTCCGGCAGCAACGCGAATTTGCATCCGAATCAAATCGATACCCGTAACCCATTCCGTCACCGGATGCTCAACCTGGATCCGCGTGTTCATTTCAATGAAATAAAATTGCTTCTGGCGGTCCAGAAGAAATTCAACCGTTCCTGCGCCCACATACCCGACCGCCTTGGCCGCCGCGACAGCAGCAGCACCCATCCGCTTTCGCAACTCTTCATCCACAATCACCGACGGCGATTCCTCGATCAACTTCTGATGTCGCCGCTGAATTGAACATTCGCGCTCTCCGAGATGTATCACATTTCCATGCTGATCCGCCATGATCTGAATCTCAATATGCCGGGCATCCTCAATAACCTTTTCAAGATAGACATCGCCGGAACCGAAAACGGCCGCCGATTCACTCTGCGAAAGTTCCAGCGCCTCCTTCAAGGCATGCGGCGAAGATACAATCTGCATGCCCTTCCCACCCCCACCTGCCGAAGGCTTGATCAAAAGCGGGTAACCAATATCCTTGGCAATACGCACTACGTTTTCACGCGAACGGATTGGCTTTCGCGTGCCCGGCGGAATCGGCACACCCACCCGGTGCATCGTCGCACGCGCCGTTACCTTGTCGCCCAGTTTGCGGATGGCCTTCGCCGAAGGACCGATAAAAACGATTTTAGCCTTGTCACAAGCATCAGCAAACTCGGCCTTCTCCGACAGGAATCCGTAGCCCGGGTGAATCGCTTGCGCACCGGTCTTACGAGCTGCGTCCAAAATGGCATCGATTTGCAAATAAGATGCCGCGCTGGGGGCAGGTCCGATACAGACCGCCTCATCGGACAGGCGTACGTGCAGACAGCTCTCATCGGCCTCCGAGTAAACCGCCACGGTCTGAATCCCCAATTCCTTGCAAGCCCGAATCACCCGTACCGCAATCTCGCCACGGTTCGCAATTAAAATCTTCTTGAACATACGACATCCTCTCTGTGTCTTTCGTAGCAAGTATACGTACCACCTACCAGCCAACGTCAAGCATTTCGCCTTTTTCCTCTCCCACACGGATTTCGATTGAAAAATGTCAAGCACCGGAACAAGATGCAAATGCACCCCCATACCATGCATCATATTTCAGTACAGAGGATATCACCATGAATGAATTACTGCAACTACTGCGCAGCAATGGTCGCGAATCCGTCGAAAATCTGGCGAAGATGCTCGGACAGACCACCGCAGAAGTACAAACACAAATCGCCACCTGGGAAAAGGAAGGCGTAATTCGCGGATACCAGGCCGTTATCAACGAAGAAGCCACCGAAGTCGATTATGTGCGCGCGGCAATCGAAGTTCGCATCACCCCGGAACGCGGTGATGGCTACGACCGGATTGCCCGGCGTATCGGCCGTTTCCCGGAAGTCGAATCGGTCTTCCTCATGTCCGGCGGCTATGACCTGCTGGTATTCGTAAAAGACGACAACCTGCGTAACGTAGCATCTTTTGTCAATCAGCGCCTGGCCACCATTGATGGCGTTCTGTCCACGGCAACTCACTTCACACTCAAAACCTACAAGGACCAGGGAGTCCTCATGCAGGAAGATCAACACCATGAAAGACTCCAAGTCTCCCCTTGATTTTGTCGCACCACACCTGAAACAAATCCCACGCTCCGCTATCCGCGACTTCTTTGAAATTCAGATCTGAAGTTATATCCGCTGCGCGTATGCCACGGCTCTCGATCAGATCGACGAGGCCATGATTCGCCTCAAAACCTCCACCAAACGCCTCGCCTGATCAAACCTTCAGACGTGCTCGGACGGTGACTCAATATCCAGAATCTGGACGTCTTCCATCTGTCCTGTTTCGTCATTATAACGCTGGGCCACATACGGTACCGTGCGGTATTCGCTTATGGCTTTCAACTTGCGCAATATACGAGCGATTTCATCAACCGCGTCCAGACAAGGAGCAAGGTTATGTTGCGTAAAGGTCGCGGCATCCAGA
>JBLRXB010000103.1:0-7979 GCA_047920915.1 Kiritimatiellia bacterium | reverse complement strand
GAACACAGCATCTTCCCGCAGGATCCAAATGAAATTCTGCAGCCCCCCGAAACGCCCGCCATGGACTGGCTGCGCTGTTATGCCGAGGACAAAGACATCACGGAAACGGATCTGCGTTCCTTCATGGGACGGATGCTCTTCAGCAAGGACGATGTATTCAAGCCCCTGCACGTTTTGAGTGGTGGGGAAAAGGCCCGTCTTATTCTAGCAAAAATGATGCAGGAAAGCGGCAACGTACTTTTTCTGGATGAGCCTACCAATCATCTGGATCTTGAATCGATCGAGGCCTTGAATTATGCCCTGGACCAATTCCCGAATACCATCGTATTCGTGTCGCACGACCATCGCCTGATCCGCTCCCTCGCCACACGCATCCTCGAAATCAAGGATGGCAAGATCCACGACCGGATCGCTGATGAGACCAGCACCTGAGGGTTGCCCGGATGCTCCATACCCATTCTCGGATACCCTTAATCGACGCGCTCTTAACGGATTGGGGCTTCTGGGGCCGTACCCCTTAACTCGCAACGGATGGGCTCACACAAACAGCAAAACGGTTTCGCCTTGCAACTGCCCATCTGCTATGTTGGGTGGCATGTCCAATGATAGGCAAAATCATCTTACAGACGGCAGCCTTGTACGCGGTATCCTGCGGCTGGCAATCCCCATGCTGGTCAGTGCCGTATTGCAGAATGCCCAAAGTCTGATCGACCTGTACTGGATCGGACGCCTCGGCGCAGATTCGGTTGCGGCACTCGCGATCGGCGGCACAATTCTGATGATGCTCTTCCCGCTGGTTATGGGAATGGCCGTCGGAACCGTGGCCATCGTATCGCGTCGCATTGGCGAAGGCGATGCCCGCGGCACCGCGTACGCGGCGGGGCAGGCACTCAGCGTGGCCATGGGCTTGGGATTGATTGCCGGGGCTGCCGGCTGGCTTTTTGCGGATGAACTCCCGCGCTTACTTGGAGCCGAACCAGCCGTCGCCCTGCTGGCGTCGGAATATCTCAAAATCCTTTTCCTGGGTAGCTTTACGGTCTTCGTACTGTTCGTGGGGGGACATTCGATTTTCCAGGCGGCTGGCAATACGGTCATCCCCATGATTTTGATGATTGCGGCCAACATCCTCAACCTCGTGCTCGATCCCATCCTGATTTTCGGGCTCTACGGAATCCCCGCACTGGGCGTCCGCGGGGCGGCCATCGCAACCGTCATGTCCCAGGCCTTGGCCGCTGGGGGAGCACTTGTATTGCTGCACTATGGCATCGGTGGCATAAAGATACGACTGCGGCACATGCTGCCGCAGCCGGCGATTGCCCTTAACATCCTGCGGATCGGCCTGCCGGGAACTGGCCAGATGTTGGCGCGCAGCCTGATGGCTCTGGTACTGATGCGAATCGCGGCCACCGCTGGCACAGCCGCGATTGCAGCGTTCGGAGCCGGAAACCGCCTGCAGATGCTCATTCTCATGCCGGCGTTCGCCCTCGGGAATGCCGCGGCAACCCTGGTCGGACAGAATCTCGGGGCCGGACGCCCCGATCGTGCCGAACGAGGAGCTTGGATTGCCACATGGATGGATATTGCCCTGATGGTACTCCTGGGGGGGGCTCTGGCACTCTTCGCTCCCGAGCTTATGCGCGTATTTACGCCCGATGCGAATGTCATCACGATCGGAACAGATTTCCTGCGGATCACCTGCGGATTCTACGTGTTCGTGGCTCCCTCGATCGTGCTCGGCCGCGCACTCCAGGGCGCAGGCGATACCCTCACCCCTATGATCCTGACCCTCGTCAGCCTGTGGGGCATCCAAGTGCCTCTGGCGATCATACTCAGCCGCGTGTTCGAACCTGCCACCCACGGCATCTGGTGGGCCATTGCCATAGCCGTCACCATCCACGGCATCCTCGTCGCTATCTGCTTTCAATGTGGCAAGTGGAAACAACAGCGCGTGTAACCAACCGTGCCAAACCAACATCGATCAACACCGCATCAGGATGTTCATGCAGCACCCGATCATCGGGATGATTCCCCTCGCCCCAACTCCTCGGCAGAATCCAGACGCCTTGTACCGCCCGCTTCAAATGTGATGCGGCGGGCCTTGTAAAGCGCACCGATCGCCTGCTTGAAGGCCTTTTTACTGATACCGAACAACGCATAGATTTGCTCTGGTTCCGTTTTGTCAGTCACCGCCATGAAACCGCCCTGCGCATCGAGATAAGAGAGAATGGCAGCCGCGATATCATTGATTCTCTCGTGGCCGGGCGGCTCGAGACAGAGACCGATCTTGCCATCCTCGCGCACCTGCTGGATATAGCCTTGCATCCGTTGGCCGCAAATGATGGGACGGAAAACATTTTTATGAAAGATCATACCCCAGTGTGTGCTGTCAACAATTGCTTTGTACCCTAAATCGGTGCGAGCGCAGATCAAAAGATCAACCGGTTGACCAACAGTGAAGTTCCCTGGCATCTTGTCGAGAAAACGATCCAATCGGGCCGTGGCAGCAATACGATTGCTTACCTGATCGAGATAAATGCGCACCATATAGGAACGACCAGGCAGCATTTTAACCGTCTGCTCTCGAAATGGCACAAGTAAATCCTTGGGCAAACCCCAGTCTAGAAATGTCCCCGCACCAGAGCTGGAAATCACCTGAAGCCAGGCAAAATCTCCGACCATGGCAAGTGGACGCAGTGTCGTGGCAATGAGGCGATCTTCCGAGTCAAACATCAGGAATACCTCAACGACGTCGCCAGGCTTCAGTCCGCGCGAAGCATAGCGCTTGGGCAACAGAATGTCGCCAAGACTGCCACCATCCAAAAACAGCCCATGGGCACTGCTGCGCAGTACCGTCAATCTATTCATTTTTCCGATCTCAACCATTCAACCCTCCCCGCACGATTGACCGCCACATTCCAAGCTCGTTATGTTTTCCTCTTGCTTCCGCCATGCTACCATGAGATTCCACGAGTCCAAAGCGAATTAGCCGGGTTCGGCAAAAATGTCCGATCGAATAGAATGTGCAGTAGTCCTGAACTTCTGCTATGATTCCATATATGTTTTCAAATCGTTTACTTATATTTTGTATCTTGCTTGTGGCAATCGGCCCAGCGCCGAAGGCCTTGCAAGCAGCGGATAAGCCGATTCGCTACCGGGTTCGCATTACCGGCGTGGAAGATCGTCGCCTGCGTCGCGAAATCAGAAACGTATCGGTTATGCATGCGCTCTCGGGGCGGCCCCCGGTTTCGGAGCTGCAGTTGCAACGCCGCGCGAGGCGGGACCCACCGCTGTTTACACAAATTCTGCGAAACCACGGATTTTATCAAGCTCAGGTAGAAACGCGGATCGATATAGCACGGCGACGCCCGCGCGTGCGGTATAAGGTACTTCCCGGCCCCGTCTACCAGATACGCAATGTGACTTTGCTATCCACAGATCCATCCGTCCAGATGCCAGCCGCGGCTGATATCGGTCTCCAGAGCGGTCAGGCAGCACTTGCCGCCAGAATACTGGCGGGAGACGGCGAGATCGTTCGTATCCTGCGCACACAGGGGTACGCTCTTGCCCGGGTGATCGCCCGGGAGGTAATCGTGATACATGCGGAGCAAGCCCTGGACGTACAATTTGAGATCGAGCCTGGAAGTACGTATCGCTTTGGAGAAACAACGTTCCATGGGCTACAAAATGTGCAGGCGGCCGCTGTACGCAAAAAACTACCCTGGGCGGCGGGCGATCCTTTTGATGGCCACTCATTGGCACTGGCTCGGCGGCGGCTGATTGCTGCGGATCTCTTCCGCGCGGTACGGTTGGTGACTGAGGAGGAACGGGCGGGAGACCTTTTGCCGATATCCGTGGAACTCAGTGAGCGCAAACACCGTTCCGTCACGCTGGGGTTTGGATATGCCAATGACGAAGGTTGGCGTGCCCGCGCCGGCTGGGCACATCGCAATCTCCTGCGAAACGGCGAACGCCTTTCTCTTGATTACGGAATCTCGGAGATCGCCCAAGGTGGCGAGTTGGCGTTCAAGCGCCCCGATTTCGGCCGCGTTGACCAGAATGTATATTTGGCACTGCAGCAAGAGCTGGAAGACACCCTTGCCTATCGGAGCAATAAATATGGTGCCTTGGTTCGAATAGAGCGATTGACAAACAATACACGCATGTATGGCATTGGCCTGGGCATGCGCTATTCTTCTGTGCGCGATGCGAAGGGGCGCCAAGCCTTCCAATTGCTATACATTCCCATCACGATGGAACAAGACCGCAGCGACAACTTGCTCGATCCGCGTAGCGGCACGCGCCTAACGCTGGGGGTGGCACCCTATTGGGACACGTTGGATACACAGATACTTTTCATCAAGCCCCGCGCTTCTCTGGCTGTCTACCATCCCCTGAGCCGCCGGAAAGAATTGGATTGGGCTGGACGCATCACCCTGGCGGCGATTGTCGGCCAGTCGAGAAATAACATCCCGGCTGATGAACGCTATTATGCAGGTGGAGGCGGATCCATCCGCGGATATCCGTTTCAATCCGTCGGACCTTTGGATCGTCGTACCCCCACAGGGGGGCGCTCCTTGTTTTTATTTAGTCAGGAGCTGCGCTGGCGCTGGTCGGAAACCATGGGCATGGTGGCCTTCATCGATGGCGGGGCCGTCACAGAAGAAGCGCTATTTGATCCCACGGGGGATGATATCCGCTGGGGAACCGGTATTGGCTTTCGGTATTTCACGCCTATCGGTCCCTTGCGTATTGACGCCGCCGTGCCCATTGATCGCCGCAAGGACATTGATGATCCCTGGCAATTTTACATCAGTTTAGGACAGGCCTTTTGATGAAAGCAAAAAAAGAGCGTAGATCTTGGACCCAAATATGTGGGCGATGTTGCAAGGCCATTCTTGTTGTGGTGCTGCTTTTCGGCATTCTTCTGGGTGTTAGTGTGACCCCATGGGGGCTTCGCCTGTTGACACCCATACTGGCGTCACATCTATCCGCGCGCTTCGGGCTGGAAATGCGAATTGCGGGCTTGGCCCTGCATTGTTGGCCTTTCGGTGTCAGTGTTCAGTCATTGTCCGCCCAGTGGAACGACTTGGAGCTTGTATCCGAATCCCCCTTGCATCTCGTTATGCAGCCGGGCCGATTTCACATGCAACCATGGACGGTCCGCGTAGGCGAGGGCAAGCTGCGAGCCGAAGGAGGTATAGCAAACCAACTTTTGGATGTAAAAGTCGACATCCTCGATTTTCCTTTGCACCGGTTCGGTTTTATAGACCAGATCGATCCCGGAGCCGAATTGGAAGGTCAAATCACGCTTACGGGCACTATGCAAGATCCCGTGGCAACCATGCAGTTGGACGTACATGGACTTCGCCCCGAAGACCCTGCACTTTGGGATGGCCCCCCCGCGCGCTTTGTGGTGAACCTTGCTTTGCAAAATCAACGCATAAAAGGCAGATTTCGCCTGGAAAATCTTCCCGGCGATCCGGTCATACTCGATCTGGATCTTCCCGCCCCCCTTTCGCTATCCCCCTTTTCCTTGCAATGGCCCCCGCAGGGCCCGATAACAGCACACCTTTCGGCCAACACGGATCTGGCCGGCCTCGGGCGCCTGTTTGTGCTGGATGTGTATCACCGTTTAACGGGCACACTTGCGGCAGACATTCAGCTGACCGGAACATTCAACGAACCGCGGCTAGCTGGTAGCATCCACATGGCGGGAGGCCAGTACGAACACGAACTTTCAGGCACAATTCTTCGCGATGTCACACTCGCGGTGGCTGCCGAACGGGAGTCGCTCTCCCTTGTCAACTTCAGTGCCTCTGACGGATCAGCGGGAATGATCCACGCCAGCGGTCGCATGCAATTCCGGCCCGCAGAGCACTATCCCTTTGAAACAACCCTTACACTTACCCGCTTTCGTCTCATGAAAAATGACCATGCCGATGCCATTGGACAAGGGACGCTTACCTGGAACGGCAACCTCAATGAAAGTCGGCTCACCGGACAGGTGCGGGTAAGTCCGGCAACCCTCAACATTCCCGAAACCCTCCCGCCCCGACTCTATGCCTTGGATGTTACGGAAGTGCACGCTGACGAAGGCAAGAAGAATGCACGTACCACACGGAAACTGTCACCAGGGATAAGCGACCAACCAAAGCGCCACCGGGTAGCTTTTGATCTGCACATCGACGCCCCCGAACGCGTGTTTGTGCGCGGACGCGGGCTCGATTCAGAATGGTCCGCCCGTATCCAGATCCGGGGACAAACACCGGAACCCCTGCTAATCGGAAGTTTGAATATGATCCGCGGAAGATTCTCCTTCTTTGGTAAACGACTGCTTCTGCAGCGGGGCATCGTCACCTTCGACGGGGCCTATCCACCCTCTCCGCTGCTGGATATGGAAGCCTCGCTCCGTTCGGGTGGCATCATCGCGATTCTGCGCGTGCAGGGGCCAGCCATGAATCCAGAAATCGAGCTGGATTCGTCCCCGCCCCTGCCGGAAGACGAAATTCTTGCCCGACTTCTTTTTGGTCGGGAGACAGCGCGCATTTCCCCCTGGCAGGCCATCACATTGGCACAGGCCGTTAACAAGTTGCGAGGTGGTGGCAGCGCTTTTGACCTGATAGGCGAAACGCGCCGGATTTTACGGGTAGATCAAATTGACGTGCGCACGCCGGACGAAACACAGGCCGGCACCACCATCACGTTGGGAAAATACATCAGTGACCGGATATATGTGGAACTCGAACGCAATCTGGCCGAGGAATATGGTCGCACGAGAGTGGAAGTGGAGCTCACCCCCTCACTGCGCATCGAGACCCAGACGGGCGGCAATGCCGACGCCGGTATCGGGATTATCTGGACGCGGGATTATTGATCCCACTCCCACTGCACATACGTTGACCAGCAGATGAATCAAATCCCCTTCGATCGCAGGAAGTCGAAGCTCGACTTCAGGCAGTCGAATGGGTCGCGGAAGCATTGATCCTGCTCAACCGCATACCATTTCACGCCAGCCTCCCGGCAGGCAGGCAGAATACGATCCCACTCGAGATTGCCCTCCCCGATCGGAGCCATACGCGTCTCGTTCTTGCCTTCGACGACTTCTTTGTCCTTGATATGAATCACAGGCACCCGCCCCGGAACCCGCTTGAGAATATTCGCGCAATTGAGCCCCGCATGTTCAATCCAGTACAGATCAAGTTCCAGCATCAGATCCGCTGGCGCTTCATCAATCAGAATATCTTCAAGCGTCTGATCCTGCCCCGCTGGCTTGTAGAATTCCGTGCTGTGATTATGATGCCCGAAACGAATACCGGCAGCCTTGAGTTTTTCAATCACCGGAATCGCATCCTGCACAAACTGACGGTAGCCAGCGAGAGAGTTCTCATAGCCCCCGTGTATCCCGCCGATCGCCGCAAAATCACAACCAATCAACTGGTGAAATTCAATTTCCGCCTCGGTAGCATCGCGCAATTGCCCCCAAGGCCGATGCGTGGCAATGCACTTGAGCCCGTGATCGGCCAACATACGCCCGGCTAGCGCGGCATCCACTTCCGGGGTTTCGCCGTTCATCGCACCCACCGCCGAAAGCTGTACCGCCGGATAGCCGATATCAGCAATCTTCTTCAGGCTGGCCGCAAAATCGGCGGCCGTCTTGGTAAACTCGCGAACAGTATACATCTGCGCAGCAATCTGTGTCGACATCGGCAATCCCTCTCTGTATGTGGTAAGTTATAATGACCCGTGTTCTAACATAACCACATAGATCTTGCAACCTTTTGGATACCATCCATCAGGGCAGACGCACCTTAATGCTGAGATGATTCGTGTTTTTTGAGATATTGTGTTATCTGGTTATGCAGTTGACTCAACCTGACACCACAACTTGTGATGGCACGAGTTTCTGTTCGCGGGTTCGCACCACTCCGGGAACGGTTGCCCCACGGATGGCAAAGCCGTCCCACGGATGACGTATCGAT
>JBLRXB010000102.1:0-8002 GCA_047920915.1 Kiritimatiellia bacterium | reverse complement strand
GATGTCGTTGTGGTGTGCACGCCGATTCTGGATATGGCAGATTTGGTGGCAGACATCCGTGATGCCCTTTCCCCGCATGCCATCGTGACGGATGTCGGCAGTACCAAGGCGATGCTGATGGATCAAGTATCGGGTGTGCTGGCTGGATCGCAAGCCTGCTTTATCGGAAGTCATCCGATGGCCGGTTCCGAGCGCACGGGCATGGAGGCTGCCCGCGCCGATTTGTATGATCAGGCGGTTGTGATTGTGACACCACCTGCCGGGCGGAATCGCGAAGCGTCTGTCAAGCGGGTTACCATGCTGTGGGAAAGTGTTGGTGCGCGTGTTGTGGCGATGGATGCTGCCGTGCACGATGCCATTGTTGCCGGAACCAGTCATGTGCCCCATTTGGTTGCAGCGCTGCTGGTGGGGGCCGCTGCGCGCACGACAGGGAATCCTGGCATGTATTGTGGACCGGGTTTCCGGGATAGTACGCGCATTGCGGGAGGCTCTGCATTTGTCTGGCACGATATCGTAAAAAGTAATGCGGGGCCGATTGAGCATTGTCTCAAAGCGTTTCGCGATGATTTGGATCTTTTGCTGCAAAATTTGCAGCAGGCTGATTATGCTGGCATCCGCGCTTGGTTGGGGGAGGCCCGCAAGGAGCGGGAACGGATTTTGGCGGCAGCCCCGCGATTGAAAGGTGGAGAGGCGTGATGGAGAAAGTGACAATAGCGAGGGCATCGGGTATGGCAGGAGAGCTGCGTGTGCCGGGTGACAAGAGTATCTCGCACCGGGTGGCGATGTTGAGCAGTATCGCGAAAGGCGTATCGACATTGCGCGGATTTTTGCGGAGTGAGGATTGTCTCAATACGTTGCATGCGATGGTTGCCATGGGTGCGGTGGTGCGCGAATGGGAAGATGGGTCGATACAGGTGGAGGGTACCGGTGGCGTCTTGCGTTCGCCCGACAAGGTTTTGGACATGGGCAATTCGGGTACGGGCATGCGTTTGTTGACAGGATTGCTGGCAGGCTTTCCGGTGCATGCCGAGTTGACTGGGGATGCATCGCTGCTCTCGCGGCCCATGCGCCGCATTCAGCAGCCTTTGATCGAGATGGGGGCAACGGTTGAACTGCTTGGCACCAACGGGTGTGGTCCGATCCGTATCCAAGGTGGCCACGTACATCCGATAACCTACGAATTGCCGGTTGCGTCCGCCCAGATCAAATCGGCCGTGCTGCTGGCTGGATTATCGGTGCATGGGAGCGTGCGCGTGATCGAGCCGGAGGAAACGCGGGATCACACAGAGCGAATCTTGCGCGCTTTGGGGGTGCCGCTGACCATCGATGGGCTGACGATCACGCTACAAGGGGATCCGGCACGTTTGCGGGCGTTGCCAGCGCGTGATTGGGATGTGCCCGGCGATTTTTCGTCGGCATCCTTCTGGCTTGTGGCCGCGGCCATGACGCCGGGCAGCGCGGTCGTCGTGCGCGGGGTCGGGTTGAATCCGCGCCGAACGGCCTTGCTGGGCGTATTGAAGCGTATGGGTGCAAATATTCGTATTACCGTCGATCCTGGCAGTGCGGGTTGGGAGCAGACCGGTACGATAACGGTAAAAGGCGGGCACTTGCAGGGCACGCGAATCGGCGGACGTGAGATTCCCAATCTGATTGATGAGTTGCCTTTGGTGGGGGTTGCGGCTGCGGTTGCCGAAGGGGTTACCATTGTGGCGGATGCAGCCGAATTGCGTGTAAAGGAATCGGATCGTATCCAAGCGGTTTGCCGCAATCTGGTGTTGATGGGGTGCAAGGCCGAGGAGCGGCCAGATGGGTTTGTTGTGCGCGGTGGGCGGGTGCGTGGGGGCGCTGTATTGCAATCGTACATGGATCATCGGATTGTGATGGCCATGTCGGTGCTCGCGTTGCATGCCGAAAAACCGGTTGTGATCGAGGATGTCGCGTGTGTGGCAACTTCTTATCCCTCCTTCTGGCAGGATCTGGAAATGTTGTGTGGAGCTGGTGTTTATGAAAAAAGATGATGTAATTGCAATCGATGGGCCATCGGCTTCGGGTAAATCGACGGTGGCGCGCAAAGTAGCGGCGGCCTTGAGCTGGCTGTATGTGGATTCGGGCGCGCTGTATCGCGCGGTGGCCTGGCAGACCTTGCAGGCGGGTATTGATCCTGCTGATCAGGATGCCGTGGCGGTGCATGTCGGTACGATTGATGCACGTTTCTTTGTGGAAGAGGGGGCCGTACTTTTTGAAATGGCCGGAGAACGTCCGGGCGAGGCCTTGCGACGTGAGACTGTAAATCAGGCCGTCAGTCCAGTGGCCGCCAATGCGGTTGTGCGGGAGCGCGTGACCGCCTGGTTACGTGGGATGCGTTCGCTGGGCAAGCTGGTGATGGAAGGACGTGACATCGGGAGTGTGGTTTTCCCCGCGGCTGCATTCAAGTTTTATCTGGATGCATCGCCCGAGGAGCGCGCCCGGCGTCGGCATGCCGAATCGCAGGATAATTTGACGGTGGATGCTGTGGGTGCCTCCTTACAGCGTCGCGACCAGATTGACAGTCGTCGCATGACGGCACCACTCACCGTCGCCCAAGACGCCCAGACCATCGACTCGACCGGCCTCGGCATCGACGATGTCGTTGCCGCGATCTTGAACCGTGTGCGGCTTAGCTGATGCTCAAAACGGAGAACCCCGGAAAATAGAGGTTGACGATATTAACTCGCAGGTTAATACTGGAGCTGTTGTTTTGCGGGAGGTCAGGAAGGGAACAACCTGCACACTCGTTGCAGTTGGCTCTTATCAGTCTTGCCCGTTACTTTTTTTTCTTGAACAACTACTGAAGGATAATCCGGGTGAGGCTGCTCGTGTGGCAGCCTTGCTCGATCGGACGGCAGAGCATGGCCCGCCAAAAGATAAGACAAAATGTCGCTTTTTCAAAGCATTGCAGATATTTGAGTTAAAAACGCGCGGAGGGGTGAGGGTCATGGCATTTTGGGATGAAGGCAGACTTATTGTATGTTCGCACGCTTTCATGAAAAAATCGCAGAAAACACCAGAGAACCAAAAAGAATTGGCACTTGACGCCAAAGCGTCCTACTTCAGGGCCAAAGCGCGTAAGAATATCAGGATAGTAGATTGAATCAGGAGTATGGGCATGAACAAAAGATCCAGCTTTGCATCATTTTTTGATACGGCAGAGCAAACGCATGAATACTGGGCAGAGAGGTCCTTTTTAGATTTTACTGAGAATATCATCGAACAGATGAACCATCAGAACGTAACGCGCACCGAGCTGGCTCGCCGGCTTGGGGCAAGTACGCCCTATGTGACCAAAATCCTGAAAGGTGAAACGAATTTTACCTTGGATAGCATGGTGAAACTGGCTAGGGCTGTAGGGTGCGAACTGAAAACACATCTGCAGCCGGAAGGTGTAAAGTCGCACTGGTTTGATGTGCACGCTACTTCAAATAAAGCCAATGGCGCATTTCAAACGGGGCAAGATATGCAGCGTGAATTCAGCCATTACAAGAAGTGTAATTCGGCAAGACAAATGGAGATTTCGCATGATTCCCTCGCCCTTGCGTCTTGAAAGTCATTTTTTTACCAAAATTGCACTCGATATCTGTCCTGAGGTATGTGACGACCCCGGTGAAGGGCGGCTAGATGCAAATTGTGATTGTCAGAATCATGAGAGCGAGTGGGCAAAGTGGATGGTGAATCTCAAGGTTCGGCAAGTTGCTGATGATGAACGCGGCTGCCCGGTCTACACGTTCGACATGCAAGTGGTTGGGTTCTTTGAGGTTGACTCCGGGTATCCTGCGGAGAAAGCAGAGCAGATGGTCCGCGCAAATGGACCAGCGGTATTATACGGAACAATACGTGAGATGGTTGCAACGCTCACAGCACGCGGGCCTTTCCCCATGGTGACGCTACCATCTGTCACTTTCATTGACGAAGCTAAGCTAAGCTCGTACCCCAACAAACCGAAACATAAAAAAGTGGCTTCTAGCGTCAAAAGCCCTAAGAGTAAATCGGTCAACAAACGGTCTTAGCTCTATGCGTATCGGATAGCGGCTCGTAACCGGGCTTGCCGATCAATGCTGATTCGCCCTGTACAATGTCTAGAGTCGTGCGCGCCGTGCGCCTCTCCGCTGGGCTAATTACCTGCTACCGAGGATGAGCGCGCCACATCCGCCCGCGATAATGGCAGAAACAATAAAGCCGATGAGTGCCAGTATGATAAAGGCAGGGATGGATGCAATGGCCCACTTGACCATCAAGATGATCATCGAAACGAAAGGTATTTTGATATCTGTGACCACTACTGTCGTTATGCGTGGGTTAGCGTTTAACTGCGGAACAGCCCCCTGTGCAGAGGGACGATATGTTTCTTGAATGAGAAGTTCCTTGCCGCAGGATGGGCAGTCGGCACTCTTGCCTGCATATTTGGATGGTGCTTTTGCGAGTTCCCCGCAATGCGGACAGCTAATGTTTATATCAACCACTTTTATCCCTTCTTGTTCATTCCCGTTCGGCTAGTTTTCGTTGTTCCCAGGCTTGGTAGGTCTCAGAGGTGCCTCGGACGCCCCAGGCTTGCTGTCCGTTGCAACTGCGACCGGTGACGATTGCCCCGGCGGCACTGGGGCTGGTGAAGGCATAGCTTTCAGAGAATACCCGATGTTCACCTTGTTCAACCAGAATGCCGGCACGTACTAATTCATCAAACTGTTTCTTGTAATTGTGTGCGCCTTGTCCCATCCATGCCTTACGTGCCAGCGATCCGGCCTGCACCACAAACTCGCCATTTTCGAGTTTGGCGGTCGCCTTGATATTATGCTTCTTTACCCGTGTCTCAAACACAACCGGAGCTGCGTCATCAGTGGTACATGTAGGGCACTCGGTATAATCTTTTCTCTTGGCTGTTGCCCGGGTTCGCCGCACGATCATGTCGATCCCGATGGCGGGCAGGACAATGAAAAGGTAATCGAGAAAACCTTCCATATTCGCCTGTGCCGCTTCGGACAGCCCGGGCCGTGCCGGATTATTACCATTATCCAATGGCACGCGGCCAATTGATTGCGCCTCCTCAATCAACCGTGCTTCCAGATATTTGACATGCGCCTTGTTGAGGTTGTTGGCGCCAGTGGTAACCAGCACCGCTTTAGTCCACCAATCCTTGCGGGCATCGTGATTCCGGATGCGTTCGGCGATGTCCTCGCCTTCGCCGACATAAGCCAACGGCTCGCCGTCGGTTTCCCCAAACAGCAGGTAAATGCCCGTATAACGTGCTTCCTTGCGGGCGAGTGCCTGGCTGATCTGCGTGCGCGGAGTGACAAGCACATGCCCCGTCCAGTTGAACACCTCAGCGGTGAGCATCCCATCAGGCTTGCCGTCGATAAAATACAATTCCAGAGACCGTCCTGTGTTATTTGTCATATTCGCCTTTTCGTGCTTTACGTCTTCAATGTTAACTGAAAATCCTGCTCTCTTTGAATTCGATTTAGATTGGACACTTTTCATCAAATAACGTGCGATACTCATCCCGCAATCTGGCCATCGGAGCGGGAAGGTCGTTGTCATGGTGCCAGTATTCGAGCACTTCTCTAACCTTTTCCAAATCGATACGTTGCTCATCAACCATAAGCTTCAATAGCTCAAGTGCACCCATGATGCTGATAGCAAATACTTCTGCCAGCCTCCTCATGCTTTGATCATCGGTAACAACAGGAATGCCGCGTGCCGCGCCAACAGCAAGCGCTTTGATGTCAACGCGAGAGAGATTCAACGCATTAGCATTTGCGTAGTTGGCAAGGTAGGAAAATGCAGCCTCAACTTGCGTGGCAACCTTACCGCGACAATGATAGGTATGAGCCGATCTGTCAGCCACATGCACTTGATCGCAGAGCCAGTGAAACTTCGTCTTAAGACGCGGATTTCTTGCATATTCCTTTTCGACTTCGTCAATAACCTTCAATTGATAGGGAGGCGGATTTCCGAATTTCTGGGCCAACAATGGCGAGATGGAGAGAGCCAGTCTGAAATAGGCGTTGCTATCAAGCAGAATGACTCTTGGTGCCGCGCTCATTTGCCGAGGACCTCTGCCAGCGCCTTGGCATCGGAAAGGGGCAAGCCCAGAATTTCATGGACGTAATGCTCAGCGCCCCCCTCTGCTTTGCAGAACGCGGCAAGCCCGTCAAAGAACTGGCTTCCAAACGCCTTGCGTCCGATGGCTGCATATTCCGCAGGTTCCGGCGGGATTGAGTCAAACAGCACCTCTGCAAGGGCCTCGTATTCTTTACAAAAGTTGGTTGTTGCCCCCATGAAGCTGTTGGACATGCCCATGTCAGTCACAGGCAACCCTCTTGCTTTCTCGTAATATTCGATACCCAAGCGTATGGTAAGAGGGGATATCAACAAGGCCTTAGCCTTCTTCTTAATCGCATTTACTCGAGCACCAACGGATGCTTGCCGCAGCAGATCCTTTCTGAGATTGCATGCAAGCTCTTCAGGGAACAGCAACGCCTGGGCAAACGCATCAGAAAAATCTTCGGCCTCATCCCCCACCATTTTCGGTACTAAAGCATGGCCAAGCTCATGGGCCATCCAGAACTTGAAGTCGATAAGATTGCTGTCGAGATTGAGAAATATCCAGGTGATGCCGGAATCCGGCAGATAAATGTTCAGCGCATTCCCGTGGTGGTGTTGTTCGCCCCAGAGGACCGGAACAATAACGGCGTGCAACCGGTTAAACATGGAAATAAGGTCAGTGTATCTAATGGGCACATCCAACTTGAGGTTCATTTCCGAGCGAATTTGTGCGGCAGCCTTTTGAATATAATCATATTCACAGCGAGGCTCCTTGAGCACGGGGGCTTCTGAGAGGCTTTGGTCTGGCAGATAAGGAACCAAGCGTTTCAGAAGCTCGCCACGCTCGCGTTCCGCATCAAGATGCGAGTCGCGTGTAATTCGTCCTGATTTGCGGCGGAAGGAGACAATAGGCACCGCCGATCTTACTTCTGTAATGGCAAGCTCATCAAAAGAGAGTCCAAGCAGCATGCCAAGCCGTAACAGCTTGTCGGGCTCTGGAATGGAGATGCCGCTGAACCATTTGCGGACAGCCTCACGACTCACCCCGAGTTTCTTGGCAACAGTTGATTGATTTAGTCCAGCGCGAGGAAGCGCATCCTCAAGTGCGGGACGATTGAGTGATTTGATCATAATATACGTTCTGTTTGGTTTGATTAAGATACACCCTGGAATACGTAGATGCACTATAAGGCACCTCGCAGCGCATGTCAACTATTGTCAACCGGTGTAGGCGATTTGATTCGGTGGCACCCAAAACCGGTTTCCGTCATCGCCCGCACACAACGTCTAATAAGTTCCGCATTCATAATGCCTATTCCTATCACATTCCCTGAGTTATTGCCACGCTCAATAACAATCGCGGCCGCCTCCTCGGCAATTCAAAGTGGAGAACGGCGAGACGTGACCCTCCTCCCTCGTCTTCTGCAGGCATGCAACAGATTTTTTGTTTCTGCCAGTGGTTTCGTAAGCCGTTGTTATCGGGTACTATTGCAGCCCCATGCGGCGGAGAATGATGGCCGTTACAATTGATCCTATTATGCCACCGATAACGCCGCATAGTCCGGCAAGCAAAAATACGGTTCCTTTCTTGATCTTGGTCGTAATGCGTGCGCTATTAATCTCTTCTTCGAGTTCTGCACACAAGCGGCGCCCCTTTATGGTAACATCGAGAATGGCGATCATTGCCGGTAGGCCTTTCCCATTATGAGCAACAGCTCCGTCGAGATAGCTCTCTTTAATAAGCTGGTTAGCCAATCGGCCTTCAGCGGGACTAATGTCAGGATCGATTTCGATTGGCGGTTGTCCGTTCAACACATTGTTGATGAGATCAATAATCGGCTTTCGGTCATTCTTCATGCATTAGCTCCTTAATCGGAGATTGTTTGAGTAAATGAGTCGAACATTTGTTTTTGAGGTTTGTAAC
>JBLRXB010000101.1:0-8004 GCA_047920915.1 Kiritimatiellia bacterium | reverse complement strand
ATTGACCAGATCTTGTCCGACGGTGTTGTGGATACCTGCCGCCGCTGCCACCGCGAGTTTGGTTCCGACGCCATCGGTGCTGGCAACTAGCAGGTGATCGCATCCGGGGGAGCGGAACAGACCGCCAAAGCTTCCCATTTGGCTACAAACCCCATCGGTGGAGGTGTTTTTGATGGCAGTTTTGATGGCCTTGAGACCGAACATCATTTCGTCAATGTCAACACCGGCGGCGGCATAAGCGGATTTTTTTGCATGTTTCATGGTATCGTCCGTGGTTTGATAATGCGACCGGGCATGCGGTTCGCTTTCGGTCTTCTTGTTACATGGCGTTATCGTTAGCATAGGGAGATAAACTTTGCACACAAATTTATGAAGCCATGAGGTTGTGTTTGGGGTTGCTTGACTTGATCGAGGGGATTGCTCAATATGCGCGCATGACAAGGAGTAAAGCAGAAATGTTTCGAAAGTTTATAAATCCGGGTCGTTTATTACGCGGAACGGCCATTACGGTGGATGATTGTGGTGTTTCGCGCGCGGCGTTGTTGCTAGCCCTTCGCCGGACGGAGTTGTTTTGCCGGATGCCGGACGCTTTGGCGGATTTGTTGTTGCAGACGATGGCGGGGCGGCGGGTGCGTGAGGGGGCATATCTTTTTCGTGAGGGTGATCGTGGCGATAGTCTCTTGCTCAAGGGCGATGGTGTTGCGTGCGTGACGCAGTTGCGTCCGGGGATGATGGACGCACGTACGCTTGCGCGTCTTACGGAGCCCTGTGTTTTGGGGCAGGAGGCATTTTACGGTGTGGAAAAGCGATCGGTAACCGTCCGTATGCTCTCGGAGGGGAGTGTGTTTCACATTCGGTTAGGCGTTTTTGCTGATCTGGTGGCAAATGACTTTGTGACGTGGTGTGAGGCGGATGCAGTTCCGGTGGATGCGCACCTTTTGTGGATCGGGGATTCGAGGAGGCGTCCGCGTGGGTTGGCGGGGATGCCTTGCGTTACAATTGACTGCTTAAAGCGTTATGTGCGCGAGGCGCCAGCTGGCGATGCGACGTACTGTTGTGCCAAGGATGACACGATTGCGGCGTTGGCCTCGTTTCTGCTCGCTCAGAGTGGTTTGAAGGCCTTGGCTGTCCGCCAAGGACGTAAACTGTCGCGGGGATCCGCTTAGGTGCGTGAACATTTGCTGGTCAAGCGTTTTGCGAGCCAGCTGGGGAGACGGTCGATGTGCGATCTGTTCGAGGGTGGCTTCGGCACCTGCTAAACGCAAAATTCGCCGAACCAAGAAATATTTCGATTGTGCTTGCTATTGTCCGGCGGCCTGTTTACAAGAGCGGACAAGTATAATTGTGTCTTGACGAGATAGCTACCGGAGCAAATCACCATATGGCAAAGAGTTCAGCAAGGAAATCCTCAACCGCGAAACCCAAAGCACCCCAGTCTACAACAAAAAGCAAGGCGAAAAAAAACGCTGCCTCCAAGGTTCCTAAAACTCCCGGAAGTGGTGCCGTTTCGCGCGCTGCTTCCAAGGGTGCCCATAAGGTTCCGGCGGCTAAAACACCCAAGGGGACCAAGGCGGCTACGAAGGCAACGTCTGGTGTTGCTGGCAAGTCTGCAAAGAAGGTGGCCGTCAGGTCTGCGCCAGCCAAATCTACGCCAGCCAAGTCGGCGGCCGTAAAGTCTTCTGCTGTCAAGGCTGCTTCCGCGAAGAAGAAAGTCGTGGTTGACCAGGTCCAGGTTGCTCCTGATTCTGCGAAGGAATCCAAGCGCAAGCCTTTGGGTTCCGAGGTGGATGCGTTTCTGGATCGTCCCATTGCGGAGGGTGCGGATCGCGAAGACGGGCTTGTCGTAGAGGTCGAGTTGACCGATGAGGAGCGCGCCCAGCAGCTTTTTGATTCCGAATCCGTGCGGCAAGAGGATATCGAGGCCGAGATTTACGCCGAAGAAGAGAAGGAGACCCGCGCGATATCGGAAAAAGAACAGCGGGAGATGCGTAACAAGAAGGTCAAGGAGCTGATTGCGCTGGCCGAGGATCAAGGATATTTGACTTTCGAGGATATCAATGAGGCGATACCGGAGAGTGTAATCGACCCGGAGGAGCTCGAGGCCTATCTGCAGTTGTTGCGCGGGATGGATATCGACATCGTCCAATCCCAGGATGTAGACAAGATCAAGGAGACGCGCAAGAAGGGCAAGGTTGCCAAGGGCGGGCGTCTTGATTTCTTCGATGATCCGATCCGTATGTATCTGCATCAGATGGGTCAGGTGCCGCTTTTGACGCGTGAGCAGGAGGTCGAAATTTGCAAGCGCATAGAGGATGCGGAGATCCAGACGCGCGCGACGTTCAATTATTTTGTGAATAGTGCGAACAAGTATCTCGCGTTGGCCGATCGGTTGGAGAACGGCAAGGAGCGTTTTGACCGGGTTGTGGTAGATAAATTTGTGGATAGCCGCGATGACTATCTCGGGATGCTACCCAAGGTGCGGAATGACATCGTCAAGATTCAGCAGAAGCTGATCCAGACGTTCAATGAAGGTATCAAGAGTCGCACCAGCAAATCGAATCGCGACAAGTTGATGGAATCTTGCGAGAAGTTACGGGAGAAGCTTTCGGTTGCGTTGAATGAGCTGCATTTCAAGCAGAAGGTGATCGAGTCGATGGCGGCGGATGCTGATACCGAGAATGCGCGTTTTCGTGCTGCGCGCAGTGCCATGCTGAAGCTGGAAAAGCAGCGTAAGTCCAAGGGGCGCGAAGAGCAAATCCGTGATCATCGCAAGGTCTTGCTGGATTATCAAAAGGATTTATGCATTCCGGTAGAGGAGCTGCACGAGCGGGTTGAGGCCTTGCGTAAGGCCATGCGGCAGGGGCAGCAGGCACGCACCGAAATGGTAGAGGCGAATCTGCGTCTAGTGATCAGCATTGTCAAAAAATACATGAATCGTGGTTTGTCGTTCCTGGATTTGATTCAGGAGGGCAATACCGGCCTGATGAAGGCTGTTGAGAAATTTGAATATCGTCGGGGCTACAAGTTCAGCACGTATGCCACATGGTGGATTCGCCAGGCTGCTACCCGCGCGATTGCAGACCAGGCGCGCACGATTCGGATTCCTGTGCACATGATCGAGACGATCAACAAGTTGTTGCGTGTGCAGAAGAAGCTTGTGCAGCAGTTTGGTCGCGAGCCAACACCGGAAGAGGCGGCGGAGGAAATGGATATGCCCGTGGAGCGGGTGCGGGCCGTTTACAAGATGGCGCAGCAGCCCATTTCGCTTCAGAGTCCGGTCGGTGATGGTGATGATGCACATTTTGGTGATTTTATTGAGGACAAGTCTGCTGAGAATCCTTCCGAAATGACGGCTTACAGCATGTTGAAGGATCGACTGCAGGATGTTCTTGATACATTGACAGAGCGCGAACGGCAGGTTCTGGATTACCGCTTCGGGTTGACCGACGGCTATTCCCGGACTTTGGAGGAGGTTGGGAAGAAGTTCACGGTGACGCGTGAACGAATCCGGCAGATCGAAGCCAAGGCACTGCGTAAATTGCGTCATCCGACGCGGATACGGAAGCTCGAAGGTTTCCTGGAGGTTAAATAACAGAGATACAGATTGGTCTGTATCGGTCCGTTTGTTGCCATTTTTCCGGTTTACATGATGGCATGCGGGTATAATGAAGAGGAGAGAATCATGGGTGTAAACGTTTTGATGGCTGGTGGTGTTGGTGTTGTTGTCGGTTTCGTGGTCGGGTATCTTGCGGGGCGTGGTCGTGGCGGCAGCTCGAAGCGTGTGGCTGCGGGCAGCGAACCGACAGGAGATGGAATCGAGCTTTATGTGGGTAATCTTTCCTATGACATGACCGATCCTGATTTGGAGAAAGCCTTTGCGGTCTTTGGAAAAGTTCTTTCGGCCCGCATAATCAAAAACAAGTTCAATGAGCGGTCCAAAGGGTATGGTTTTGTAGAGATGGACGGGCAGTCTGGAGCCGATAAGGCTGTGAAGGCCATGAATGGCAAGGAAGTGCTGGGGCGCAAGCTTGTCGTGAACGAGGCGCGCTCCAAATCTCGCGAGTAGTTCTTATACGTCCAGTAGCATTTGGCGGCGGAGCGTATCCGCCGCCTTTTTGTTTTCTAATCGCTCGACCAGTGCCAAGGCGAAGGCGAAGCTGGTTCCCGGTCCGGGGCTTGTGACGAGATTTTGGTCGATCACAACCGTCGCTGTTGTGTACGTGCCCGCGTGTATATTTTCTTCGACGCCGGGGTAACAGGTATAGCGTCGATTGCGTAAAATGCCGGCGGCATCGAGCGCGAGGGGTGCGGCGCATATGGCGGCGATGGTTTTATTGTCGGCATCGAAGGCCTTGATGGCTTGTTGCACGTTGGGATCCTCGGTAAATGTGTCGGCGCCGCCTTTTCCGCCGGGGAGGACAAGCAAATCGTACGATGTTGTATCGATGCTGGCGAGTGCGGCATCGGCGACAATTTGTACGCCCCGCGATGCGGTAATGGTAGTATCCTGTTGGACGGCTGCCACCGTGACAGGCCAACCAGCCCGGCGCAGCACATCGATCGTGATTACGGCTTCCATTTCCTCGGATCCGTTGGCAACGAGCACGAGTGTTTTGGGCATAGGTATCCTTTATTGTTTTATACGACCATGATGCGTTCGCCGCCCCGGAAGAGGCTTACGCTCCGGGTTGATTCGGAGATTGCGATGGCCGTGGCCTTTGTGATGGCAGTAATACCGGCTGCGGCCGCATGTCTGGCACCGAGACCAGAGGGCAGATTGCTCGGGTGGTCTACCCGGAGATAGGTGCCTGCGGAGGCGATCACGCCATCGGCCCGGATGATGAAGGCCCCATCGATGTGGGCAAACTCCTTGACGGTTTCGGCCAAGCCGGGGTCGAGGATGTTTTTTTCGCTGTCGTCGTACCCTTTAAAAGGATTGATGACCATTTGTTGGGTGTGGGTTGCGACGCGGTCGTAGTCACCCACGACAAACAGGGCGCCAACCGGTTTCCCTTCGCGACCTTCCGCGGCGAGTTCGGTAGCGAGCTGTAATGTCCGGATAAAGGTTTGCTGTCCGTCGTCGCCCGTCTCGTCCGTCAGGGGAGAGGATAAAAAGGTTTTGAACTCCTTGTCGACGTCTGAAACGACGATTGTATCGGGTTCGTGATTGTCAGCCAGACCGAATACGCTGACAATTTTTTCGCCTTTGCGCACGAGTCCTTGCGCGAGAGCCAGCAGCAGGCTGATTTCGAGCTGACTGGTCCGGTTCAGACCTCTGAACGGTAGTGAGAGGTCCAGATTCGGGCCGCTCGTGCCGGCGAAAATAATTCTGGGTGGTTGTGCATGCTCGCGGAAGGATTCCCGCAGCAAAGGGGTTGCATTGTGTACAATCAAGCTTGCGGCCCTGATGTGACGTGCCAGCTCCAGCGCTTGGCGTCCGATTGTAACGGATAGGCCAGATGTGCTGCTCCAGTCTGTGGATGTGCCCTGCTCTAATAAGGCATATAGAGCGGGCTTTTCGGTTGCTGCCAGCAGGCGTTTGGACACTTCACGGTTCTGTAGGAGTGCGGCAACGGCACCCAGCGCCCGCAGATGGTTGCGGGTTCCGCCTACAATCAGGAAAACCAGATGCACCTTGTCCTCGCTACGGGCGTCGTAGGTGATGCCATGGATACTTTTTCCCACGGCAATCAGGGTCTGTTTCATGCGTGGGATTTGTGCATGCGGGATTGCAATGCCGGGCGCAATGCGTGTGCTGAAGAGCGCCTCTCTTTCCAGCAGGGCGGTAAGAACCTCGTCGCGCGCGAGAGATTTTTCCTCACGCAGGATGAGTCGCAGCAGCTCCGAGAAGGCACCTTTTTTGGTTTTGCTTTTGAGCAAAACTACGCGTTTCCGGTTAATATATTCTGCAATGCTCATGCTGATTCCCGCTTGCTTGTGATCGTTAGGGCAATACTATGATCAATAGCGGAATGCTGTCAGCTTAATTCTTCCGATATGCGTGAGATTATGTGTATCAGGCTGATTTTGTTGGTTATTTAGGCGGCTATGGGCTGGTCTGGTGCGCTGGGTGGATGATCCGCGCCCAGTAGAGGAAGGGGGTGTCTGCGGCTGCCACCAGGAATTTAAGGACATATGTAGTGATGAATATTTCGAACAATACACTGGGAGGATACACGCCCGCGAAGGCAATCAGGACGAAGACGATGCTATCGATCAGCTGGGAGACCATGGTGCTGCAGTTGTTGCGGAGCCAGAGGTGTTTTGGAAAGCGTTTTTTCCAGACATCAAATGCCCAGACGTCATGCCATTGGGAAATCAGGTAGGCGGTGAGACTACCCAACGCGATGCGTGGCATAAGTCCGAAAATGGTTGCCAGTGCGGCCTGCGCCTCCGAGGCGAATTCATCGCCGGGCAGGGGATGAAAAAAGAGGGTGATCTGGAAAAGGGCCGTAGCTGCGACAAGCGAGAATAGTCCCATGATTACGGCTTTACGGGCTTCCTGTTTCCCGTATTTCTCAGAGAGGATATCGGTAACGAGAAACGAGGCGGCGTAGGATACGTTGCCGAGTGTGGCGGAGAGCCCAAACAGGCGTACGGCCAGCACCACTTGAATATTGGCGACGATAACCGAAACCGGGATCCAGAGGAACAGTCCTTTTTTGCCAAATAGCTTGTAGGCGAGAAGAATCAGGAGGAAGTTAGCGGGGATTTCGACAAGCCATAGTAGTTCGTTGTTCATTTTTTTGATTTCCTTTCGCAGGGTGATGGAACCTGCCGCATGAGTGATAAATGTGAGGGGGCACCATATTGGTGCGCGGGCGGGCTGTCGAGTCAGAATTGCCGGTTCGCGTGGGGAAGCGCTTGCGTGAGGCGTATGATGTCGGTATGGTAGACCTTTTGACAAGCATGCAATGGGGGTATCATGAGGGCGATTTCATTTACGCGCAATTACATCAAGCATCCGGCGGGGTCCTGTCTGGCGGTATTTGGTGAGACCAAGGTTATTTGTACGGCCAGCCTGGAAAAGGAGGTCCCTTCTTTTTTGCGTGGAACGGGTAAGGGGTGGATTACGGCAGAGTATTCGATGCTGCCGGGTAGCACGGGTGGGGGGCGCAAAAGGCGCGATGGAGCCAAGAAGGATGGGCGGAGTACGGAAATCCAGCGTTTGATCGGGCGTGCGCTGCGTGCCGCCGTTGATCTGGAAAAGCTGGGGGAGTTTTCTATCACGATTGATTGTGATGTTTTGCAGGCGGATGGTGGCACGCGGACTACGGCCATCAGTGGCGGCTGGGTGGCCTTGTATGATGCCTTGCGTGTGCTGGCGGAAAAACAGGGGCAGGAGGCGGGCCCGGCATACTATTTATCAGGGCAAATTGCCGCGGTGAGCGTGGGCATTGTAAATGAGCGCATTGTGTGCGATTTGGACTATGCCAACGATTCCATTGCTGCCGTAGATATGAACGTGGTGATGCGTGATAACGATTTGGTCGAAGTGCAAGGGACGGGCGAGGATGGTGTTTTCTCACGGGCGCAATTGACGGAGTTACTGGATGCGGCCGAAGCAGGAATCCGGCAGATTCAAGTTGTGCAGCGGCAGGCTCTTGGGCTTGCATGAACAACCCGCGGTCAGCGGGTAAAGCGCTCGATTAGAAGGTAGACGAGCGCCGCGCAGTTTATCCCCAGAATGATGGCAAGATGTGTGAGCTGCTCGGAAACGCTGCCGGACAGGAGGTTCATTTTCCAGCTTCGTGCGATAACGACAAGTTCGTGCAGTGCATATGCATTGACGGCAAGGATTGCGCAGATGGCCAGAAAGGCAATTGAAGGAAAAGCTTTTTTGGTTTTTTTCTTGGCTTTCATATCGCAATCTTGATTTCGGGAGATCTGTAGCGTGTCGCATCATGGCAGTTGCGGGATACGCCGTCAATTCTCTCTGACATACTTAAAGACGCACGCGTTTTGTGTAAATATGGGCTTGCCATGAGTTGGTGTGGATGATAG
>JBLRXB010000100.1:0-8051 GCA_047920915.1 Kiritimatiellia bacterium | reverse complement strand
CCATATAGGCCCCCGGATCCCCTTCATCCGCATTGCACATCACATACTTCTCGTCAGAGGCAACCTGACGCGTGAACTCCCACTTACGCCACGTCGGGAAACCGGCCCCACCACGCCCGCGCAAACCGGATTTGCGCAGCTCGTCAATGACCCCTTCCGGTGTCATCTCAAACAAAACCTTTTCCAACGCCACATAGCCATCGCGGGCAATGTATTCATCAATCGAGTCAGGATCAATCACACCGCAATTACGCAAAACAATACGCACTTGTTTCTGATAAAAATCAATATCCTCAAGCTTGGCGTGGGCCTTGCTCTGCTGCGGATCATACAGCAGACGCGTAACCGGGCGCCCCTTGATCAAATGTTCCTGAACAAGCTCAGCCGCATCCCCGGGCTTCACCTGCACATAAAACGTCTCCTCCGGCAACACCTTGACGATAGGACCCTTCTCGCAAAAACCGAAACAGCCCGTCTTTACAATCTGAACATCCGCTCCCAAATCGGCCGCCAGCACCTCGTGATAAAGCGCATCGATCAACTCTTTGCTCTTGCTCGACTCGCAGGCCGTTCCGCTGCAAACCAGCACATATTGCTTGTACTTCATTCTTTCCCTCTCGTACTTACTTCATGATGTCAGCGGCAGGCTTATCGAAAATGTATTCGCCCACGAACTGGTCTTTTAAAATGTGTTTTTGAACAATCTTGCGAGCGATCGCGTCGTCCACCTTGCCATAGACAATGCCTGGCATCCCCGGCTTGATCACCTCTACAGACGGTTCACTCGCGCATAAACCCATGCAACCCGTTTGTTTCACCACGACATTACTGATGTCCTGCTTGGCCAGTTCATCAATAATCGCGCTGAATGTCTCCTTGGCTCCCGCCGCAATACCGCATGTGCCCATGCCTACAATAATCTCCGTGGCTCCTTGCCCGGCGTCGCGCTGCGAAAGTTCTTTCTGTTTCGACGCGCGTAAAGCGCGTAGTTCTTCAAGCGTCATGGCTGCCATTTCTTACCCTTTCTGTAACGCCTCTTCTTGTGAGGCTATATAATCTCGCATCATTGCCAAAGATGTCGCCGTCTCCAATTCCCCCAACGCCTCCCGCAAAGCTGTACGACTCACCTCGTAGGTACGCAGCTTCGTCTCCCGGATCACCACCAATTCGTAATCCCCCTCAAAAGCCATTAGCCCCGTAATCACACCAGCTACATCGCCCACCGGTGGCACATCCCAATGTGTTTTATCCAGCCGAAAGGATACATGCGTTCCGCGCCCCGGCTCCGATACAAGTGCCCACACACCCCCGGTCTCTACCACCATCTGCCGCAAAAATGCCAACCCAAGCCCGATATTCCGATTCTGATGCTTGCGGCCATCTGTGAAGAACGGATCCGCTACCCTGGCCTGCATCTCGGCGGTCATCCCGCACCCATTGTCACTTACTTCTATCGCTAAATCGCAACCCGTATCGCACCATCGAAGATCAATATACGTAGAACCAGCCTCAAGCGAATTCTGAACCAAGTCATGCAACTGGTCCCCGATCGAGGCATGCATGAATCACTTCCCCCGGAATTGCGCCAGGATGCCAGGCAAATCTTCGGTCTTCAGATTCCCGAAGACTTCGCCGTCTATCGTCAAAACAGGTGCCAAACCACAGCAACCAATACAACGGACAGCCTGAATGCCGAACACCCCATCATCCGTAACGCTCCCGTTACTGCAACCAAGGAGGGTCTCCAACTCATTGATCAACTCTTGCCCACCCTTCAAATAACAGGCTGTTCCCATACAGACAGCAACCGTATGCCGACCGGGCTTGGTCATACGAAAGAAGTGATAGAACGTAATCACCCCGTAAACCTTAGCTACCGGAATGTCCAGAAGATCGGCAACCTCGAACGCTATCGAGCGCGGAATATAACCGAAATGCTCCTGAACACGGTGCAACACCATAATCAAATTACCGGGCTGTGGCTTCCACTCTGCAATAAAAGCAATCAGCTCTGGCGTGAGCTTCATATCTTCCTCTGCAGCTACCGTCGACTGTCCCTGTACATCGCTCAAAGCATACCTCCTAAATACCACCGGTAGACAACACCACCGCGACTGAATGATTTCCCCAAACACAACACCCGTGAAAACCTGAAACAAAGCTTCCCGCTGGCGAATTCGTAAATCTTTACCACAACAATATGACACGTTCAAGTTTTATTTTTATGAATACCCAATTGTTTATGTGATCAAACATTTATTTATTTGGGTTATGTTGTTATTTTATTTGACATAAATCACATTATGACCTTTACTTTGCAACAATAAGACACACAAGGAACGTATAAATGGAAAACGATATCATTAAAAGACTCTCGCAGTACAAGAAGATTCTTCAGAAACTCAAGTCCCTCGGTTTAGTGCGTGTTTTTTCAGATAATTTGAGCGATGCGCTCGGAATCTCCTCTTCCTTGGTGCGCAAGGACTTTGCCGCTTGCAACATTACCGGCAAACGCCGGGGAGGCTATGTTGTCGAAGACTTGATTGAACGCCTTAATACCCTGCTAGGGAAAGACGAGGAGCAGCAAATCATCATTGTGGGCTGCGGGAAGCTCGGATCAGCCCTCATGAACCACAAAGGCTTTGCCAGCGAACAAATCAGAGTATCGGCTGGCTTTGATGTGGACCTCAGCCGTATCGATACCGATGCCCGCATCCCCGTATACCCCCTCGAACAGATGGAAGCCTATATTAAGCAGAATGCCATTCAGGTTGCCGTTTTAACCGTACCGGAAGAGGCCACCCAGCAAATGATTGGAACGCTAAAGGATCTTGGCATTCGCGGTATCCTCAATTTTGCTGCTGTACCAGTCAAGTCAACCCCGGGCTGCAACATCCAGAACGTCAATCTTGCACTCGAACTTGAAAAACTCTTTTATATGATTATCGCAGCGAAAGAGCCATCCCAGACCGGAGATCTTTTAGCATGACAATACAACAACTGATACCCGTCCTCAAAGCCCAGCCTTTTCATACGCCGCCTAGCTTCGCAAACGCCTCCATTCATCATGTGGTGGCATCGGATCTCATGAGTGATGTGCTCGTGGCGCATGTGGAAGACTTCATTTTGGTAACCTCGCTAGCCTCGGATCAAATGATTCGCACCGCCGATCTGGTGGGAGCCGTGGGGGTCGTACTGGTAAACGGCAAGCAGCCTCCTCAAAGCTTGACGAATCTTGCCAAAGAACTCGACTTACCTTTGCTCGGAACCAATCTCCCGAAATTCGAAGCCTGTCTGGCCATTGGCAATACCCTGATGCAGGATACATCCCCATGAACCGTCTGCCCGATATCAGCCCCGAAACATCGCCCCTCACACTCGTGGAACTGATCTACTCCACGGCGATCCGCGATGTCATGACCCCCGATCCCATTTCCGTCGCATGCGACACATCCATGTCCACCGTGCAAAACATCATGCGCGAACGCGGCATCAGCGGGTTACCGGTGGCCGAAGACGGACGCCTTTTCGGTATCGTGAGCATTCATGATTTGATCGAGATTCTCCAGCAAGGAAAACTCGAAACCCCCGTTTCTGCTTGCATGACAGAGAGAGTAGTAACACTCGAGGATGAAATGCCCCTCTCTCTTGCAATCTCTGCCTTTAGCAAATATCCCTTCGGGCGCTTCCCTGTACTCAACGCCGCACAACGCTTGACCGGTATCATCACGGTACGCGACATCAATGTTACGCTTGTCACGCGCCTGATGCAGCAGGTATCGAAATTCGAATCCATGCTTGATAGCGAAATTACGCCTGGCATTGCACTCAATCGCGTCTTCCACACCCGGCGCCATGATTTCGAGCACGGCGGCAAAGCCTCGACGACCATCAAGAAACACCTCGTGGAGCACCACGTCAACCGGGCACTTGTCAAGCGCGTGGCCATTGCATCCTACGAGCTTGAAATGAATCAGGTCGTCCATTCCATCGGCGGCACGATCAGTTATCGCATCACCCCGGAAGCCGTCGAAATTCTTGTGCAGGATCGTGGCCCCGGTATCGAGAATGTCGAGCAGGCCCTCCAGGAAGGCTATACCACGGCCGACGACTGGATCAAATCCCTTGGCTTCGGTGCGGGACTCGGCCTTCCCAATGCCAAACGCGTATCCGACATCTTCTTTATTCACTCGGAACCCGGTGTCGGCACCACGGTCAAGGCGGTGATTCACTTGCAGGAAAACAACACGAAAGAGGAACAACATGAAACTGCGTGAAATGGCAGAAACAAACAACTGGGAAACGCTCCAGACGGAATTCGACGATGTTGAAATCAACGCTGCATACACATCCGATTTGCTGAGCGATGTCATGGCACATGCCCATGACGCCGACCTACTCATCACCATCCAGGCACATAACAATACGGTGGCAGTTGCATCCCTCGCCGGTATCCGCGGCATCGTCATTTGCAATGACCGCCCCGTCCCGGGTGATATGCTCGCCTCCGCACAGAAGGAACAGATCGGTATATTCCGCACCAAAGCCAACCAATTCAAAACATCCTGCGGCATCGGTCAACTGCTGGGCGCATAATGCGCTCGCCGAACCGGTACCATTTTGAATACCATTACCAAGGAGACGCTGAAAACCGTTTGCCACCGCCAACGCATGGTCGGTAAATGGCCCACATCAAACCGGAGTTTTGCATGCTCGCCGATTTTCATAATCATTCCTGCCTGTCGCCCTGCGGCTCGCTCGAAATGAGCCCCCGCACCATCGCCCGGAGAGCCGCGCAGGCCGGCGTGCAAATCATGGCCCTGACCGACCATAATTCCGCCCGCAACACCCCGGCATTTGCGGAAGCATGCCGTGCTGAAGGCATCATCCCGCTCGCCGGTCTCGAGATCACCACCATCGAGGAATGCCACGTGCTTGCCATCTTCGATACCCCCAAAACGGCACTAAAAATGGGCAAATGGGTCTGGCGACACCTGCCACGCTATCCGTTAGATACCGAATACTACGGAGACCAACCCGTCGTCGACACAAACGAGAACATCGTTGAACTAGTCGATATTCTACTGACATCTGCCATTCAAAAATCCTTCAACGACGTGCAGGCAGAAACCTCGCGGCTTGGCGGGCTCTTCATCCCTGCCCACATCAATCGACATTCGTTCAGCGTCGAGTCCCAGCTCGGCTTCCTGCCCCGCGGAACCTACGACGCCATCGAAGTCCTTCGCCCGCAAGCCGCCGCATATCAAAAACGCTATCCAGACATTCCCGTGATCACCTCCTCCGACGCCCACGTGCCCGCGCAAATCGCCCAAGCCTCTTTTGAGCTGCCCATCAAAGACGTCAGCATTCCCGCCATCCGCAAAGCCCTGCAAACCCGCTGCAAAACGGCACAAGCATAATGCGCGTGCCCCCACAGGATTCCAAACTTCCCTTTCTCCCTGTCCGCAGCTACACTGCAAGCTATGTCTGGCATAGCCGCAATCCTGGTTTTCCTTGTGCTTACTCTGCTCGCCCTCGCAGGCGGGGGAATCTCTAGCTTTCCATGGGTACTATACACGGCCGCTATCGTCATCCCCGTCGCAGCGCTAATGCTACCCTGGCGCACCAAGCCACAATTCTCCCCCCGACAATTGCGCTCTCCCATCTCGCTCTTACTCTTATACACCGTTTTGATGCTCGTGCCGCTGCCAGACCTTGTGCATCAAATGACCCCCATTCGCCTCGACGCCAATCTGGCCGCACAGGAAGCCAGCACCCGAATCAGCGCCTTTCTGCCCGATAATAGTTTTTGCACCAACTGGTTTGCCCTCACCAGAAGCCAGACCGGCACGATGCGTTTTTTGCTGCTTTGCACAGCAGGATTCGGTGCATGGGCCATCATGCGGCGCACCACACAAAAATCCCGGCAACGCTGGCTCATCGCCCTGCTGCTGCTGGGCGGCGCAGCGGCCATTGCTGGCATTCTCGGGAAATGGGTGTACCCGCAAGGCGACACCCTGTATTGGTTCATTCCGGTTCAACACGGGCGCCCCGGACCCATGGGCGGTTTTATGAATCGTAATCATTTTGGCGGTTTCCTTGCCATCCTGGCACCATCCGCCCTATGCCTCGCCGCAATCGCAATCAACAACCGACGACCATTCTCCGCGCTGCTGGCTTTTGGAACAACCGCCCTGCTGGCAGCCGGCACCCTGCTCTCCTTGTCACGCGGAGGCACACTTGCACTAATCGCCGGATTCCTGGCCTGCACGGCCACAATCCTGATTCGAAGCGACCACAAAAGCAAAATCTGCGTTTTGGCTGCACTCATTCTACTGACAGCAATTGGCACATATGCCATTTTCCAGATTCCAGCACTACGTGCCCGCATGACAGACTGGGACTCTCCTGCCACACGCGAGGCCGCCACGGTGCGCTGGACGGCCTGGCAAGACACGCTGGCAATTGCCCGCGCCTATCCAATGCTGGGGGCCGGACCCAATGCCTTTCGCACCGTATATCCCCAACACCGCCTCACCAGCGATCGTGCCGCCCGCGATTTCGCCGAAAATGAATATGCGCAATGGCTCGCCGAAACAGGATTGACCGGCCTACTGCTCGCTCTGGCCTTCGCCAGCATTCTTTTCCGGCAAATCTATCGGCAATGCAAACGGCCCCCAAACCCGAACACGACCGCCCTTGCCCCCGCCGCCATCGGAGCCCTTGCAGCCGCCGCAATGCATGCAACACTGGACTTTCCCCTGCGCCTACCACTCTATGCCATAACACTGGCCGCTATTTCTGCCCTGCTGTGGCCTGCCCCCAGCCAAACAGAAACCAACGATCTCCGCCCGAATGCTACACACACCACCGCGATCGCAATCGGACTGCTCTTCGCGCTCCTCTCACTCCCCGCCAACCTACAACTCGACGCCCCCGGCACGATCACAGCAGCCCCCCCCGCTATGGCTATGCGTGCGCTACACGCGGCCCCGACCTATCCGATCGTCTGGCGACGCTTAGCCGCCACGCTCTGGCAACATCCTGATCCAGAGGCCCACGCATACGCCGTTGCACTTTTAACGCAGGCCGCAGAATATGACCCCAACAATTACATCCTCTGGCGAACACTTGGCGAACGCCGTCAAGCCATCGGCGACAATACCGGCGCCAATGCCGCCTATCACCGCGTGCGCGAATTGCGCGACTGGGTACGCGTGCCGACCCTTCCGGAGGACCCCTGATATGCACCAACCTCTCTTCGGCGCCATATTCCCCGTTATCATTGCCGCAATACTTTACTTCAAACGCGATAGACGCGCATCGCTTCACATGCTGGTAATCACCCCCCTTGCCATGCTCGCTTGCGCCATCTGGGCGGGCGTTCCCGATCTACCCAAACTCATCCGCAATATGGATCTCTATTACCAACTCCACCAATCCGCCTGGTCCAATATTTTCTTCCTGCACCGCTGGATCGATGCCATCGAAGGAACCTGGCTCGACCCCTATACACCCATTTTTAATACAATTTTTACCATTGTCGTTGCGCTCCCCATGCTCGCCGCATGGCGGGAATTGCACCAACGCGAAAAAAAACAGCAGGAAGGAAACTAGCTTGGCACAATCAACCTTCCATTTCGGCTTCGGTATGCTCTGCGCAACGGCCTTTAGCATCAAACCCATCCTGCAGACATGGCTCACCTTACTTGGAGGGCGGCAGGGGACTGCCGCCGCCGAGGGGCAATCTGTCCCCAGCATGTCAACCGTCATCGCCCACTGGTGCCTCTGGTCCTATGCGGCAGGTATTGTAGCCGTCATCCCCGCCATCGCCCGACGCCTCCTCGGAACCGAACTCACCCACCCCATCTGGAATCTATTCCTCTTCTACCCACTCATCGATCGGCTCCCCATTCCCTCAATCATTCTGGGCGAATTACTCATGGGCACCATCCTCGCCGCCCAATACGCCACCATCCTGCTCGCCATCCATCAGGCCAGCGCACCCAATCGTCCATAAGGTCCATCCGTCAATAAGCCCCCCTGCCCCC
>JBLRXB010000099.1:0-8121 GCA_047920915.1 Kiritimatiellia bacterium | reverse complement strand
AAGTCAATTCCCGCCCCTGGGTGAAATCTAATGCCCGACCATCCATATCGGTTACCCGGCCACCGGCCTGCTGCACCAGAAAAGCCCCGGCCGCATGATCCCAGATCTTTTCGACATACCCCTTCTTCGCCGGCAACCGCAAATAAACATCAGCATCCCCACGCGCCACGGTCGCATACTTGCACTGACTGTCAATCCGGATCGGGCCAGCCAGAACCCCCAGCATCTCCGCAATCCGACCGGAACGGCTCTGCGCGGTATGCGCCTTTTCCACGGACTCGCAAAACACGGCATCAGCTGGCTTCACGTCTATACGGGCCTGGACAGAACGCAGATCCTGCGGATTGGTCAACGGCCGCATCCAAACCTGCGGATTTCCTTTGGCGGAGTCAAACAGCACACCGCACCCCTCTTTTTCTCCGACAGGACCAGCAGGCAGCGCAGGACAGCCCAAAACCCCAAGCACAACCTCGCCATCCTCAATCAAGGCCAGCGCAATGGCATACTGGTCACCACGAATAAACCCCTTTGTCCCGTCGATCGGATCCAACGTCCAGAAGCGCTTCCCCTTGCCCCCACTGCCACCACCCCGCTCTAGTAGATGTACGACACGGTTACGACTCATACCGGGCGTCACGGGCCGCAATGCTTCCAGAACCGCATCCATCACGGCTGCACCTTCAGGCCCTTTGAGCAGCTCGGCATCCTCCTCGCCAACAATCTCATCCTGCGGGTACATGCTCTCAATCATGTCAATAATGACGGCTTGTGCACCAAAGTCAGCAACTGTCACGGGGGAACGATCATCTTTCTCATGCGCATCATCCCGGGAAAAGCCTGCCCGCACATCTTCGCATAGCCGAGCCGCTCGCAAAACTGCCGCCACCGCGGTCGCCCGTTCTCTCTCGTACATTGATGTTCCTCCGTGATCTGAAAATACGCCGATTATTTGTCACTTGGCTGTATATAACAAGCTGTATTTCCACAAATGGCAAACCTTGACTTGAAATGGCATTTTATCGATTATGACACCAGTAATAAATATACAGACAAAGATAGCATCCGGGGGGCAACCATGGCAGGCAGCATGACAAAATCACAATTGGCCGCAGAGCTGGCGGAGAAGTCCGGCACATCCGTTAAATCCGTGTTAATGACACTGGATACGCTTGCCGAAATTGCCTATCGGGAAACAACAAACGGCTTTGTCATTCCCGGCATTTGCAAACTCAGTGTAGCGAAAAGGAAACCACGCAAGTTCCGCCACCCCGCCACGGGGCAGTTGTATCAAATTTCCGAGCGGTTGTCGGTGGCGATCTCACCACTCAAGAAATGCCGTATGCAGGCCTTACCCCGGCAAGAAAACCTCATTACACCCATGGAGGAACCGATTGCCGAGGCGCCGGCTGGCACGCTCCAATCATCCCTCGCAACAGTCGCGCAGAGCGATGCCCCACAAGCAAACAATCCCGCCGGTGACACCCTCGTGCCAGACACAAACTCCATCGTTCTGGAATGTGAATATTGCGGAAACACCGTTGCCGCCCCTGCAGAATATGCTGGCATGCTTGGCCAATGCCCGTTCTGTGGTGGCGAAATCACAATTCCCACCGGGGAAACAGACGGGACCGAGCTCATCGAAACCGACGCCACCGCTATCCAGAAGAAAGTGGACCAAACAGATTTCACGACATTCGTTACGTTTATCTGTAATGCCTGCGACCAGGAAATCGAAGCACCCAAATCCATGGTCGGTGCAGAGGCCATATGCCCATCCTGCGGAACACCCGTATTTGTCCCGGCCGAAGATCAGACGCGGGCAGCGCCTCTCCCGCAAGCCGAAACCGATGACAACGCGCAAAAACCGGACTTATGCTCCATGACGATCCGCATCGATTTGTCCGATCTGGCTTGATGCTGCCACAGGCACCAAGGCCGCACGACGGGGAATTGGCGTGAAAGTGATCGCAAGATGTTCCTTCTCTTCATAAGCAAAACGGGACGAGGTCGCCATGACGTGAACCTTGCGTGATCCTGCGCCCACGAACTGCATCTCACCTATCCAGTGCTTTCTGCTTAACTGCTGCTTTAAAAGCAACTGCATGCCGACTTCATGGGACGCACAAAAGTCGCCGATAAAACGATGCACGGCATCTTGTGGATTCTCAATTCCAGCCAAGCGTAAAAAGGCGGGATTGACGGTCAAGATCATGCCATCCTCGCGACAGGAGACAACTGCTGCAGCAAGGGCATCGGTCATCACCAGGTCACGCGCTTGACGATTTTGCCCCTGAACACGACGCTCAATATTCCTGACCGAAAGCAGCAAGTCCCCCTGATTGAACAAATCAACAACGCTCATGGCAATCTCAGCAGGAAAGGTACTGCCATCCTTGCGCGTGCATGAGGCGTTAACAATAGAAAACCGCCCCTCTGCCGCGTGTTCGCGAATTTTTATCAGGACTGCCGGTTTGACACTCGGGATCAGTGTTTCACAAGGTGTTCCCCAAAGGTCATCTTCCGGATATCCAAAAAGAACACCTGTACGAGGGTTCGTACCAATAACCGTTCCCTTCGCATCAACAACAAGTATGCCATCATAAAGTCCCGCCAGAAGCCCGCGGTACATCGAGCGATCCTTCGCCTTCCCCTCGGTCGCCTTCTTGGCTGCGGTATTCTCAATTGCATCTTTGGGGCTGCTTGGAGCCGCAATCGCCTGGGGCGGCACCGCACTCCCTGCCGTGCTGCCAGATACGCAGCTACCGGATGATACTGGTCCTGCGGGTTGCGCTGACTGCTTCGGAAGCTCCTTGCCCGCAATTTCCGAAACCTTCTTTTTATTAAACAGTAACACAGGAACTCCCGCTGCTATCCCGCTTTGATACCGACAGCTGACACAGAAAATACATCATGAAAGCAATTTCAGAACAGGTAAAGAACAAAGAAAGAGCATCATTCGCGTTTTCAAACCCCATTCTCAATCATCCCGCACACATCTGATCTCATTGTAGCATTATTTTCGACCATAGGCGTTCAGGCATTACATACATTCACAACTTGCAGCCGTGCGACGGTCGGTATATCTTGTCACGATACGTTTTAAAGCAATCCATTCCGTTATACCGGAGGTCCACATGTCTAAAGTCGTCTATCGCCGCAGCCGTCGACCTGGCTGCCTTACGATTGTCCTTGCCCTCATAGCCATCGGCCTTCTTCTACTTTGGCTATTCGATCGGTACGATGGCCAATTCCTGCCTGCCGCACGACTTGCCACCCGGGATACCCGGCAATTTGGTGAAGACGAATTCCCGACCCTCAATGAAATCTGGTCCGAGGGAGATGGCGAAACCAAAATCGTCCGCATTCCCTTGTATGGCATGATTCTGTTGGGCAGTGAACCCGGCTTGTTTGGCGGTATCAGCTCGACCGACCTGGCGCTTCGCAGCATCCGCCGTGCCACCCTGGATCAGGACGTGCAAGCCTTGATACTCGAAATCGACAGTGGTGGTGGCGGTATTACGGCCAGTGATATTCTTTACCACGAACTACTACGTTTCAAGCAGGCACAACCCGGTCGCAAGATTGTTGTCATCTGTGGTGATGTCGCAGCCTCAGGGGCCTACTACATCGCCCTTGCAGCGGACAAGATCATAGCGCATCCCACAACCATTACCGGTTCGCTCGGCGTAATTATACAGACACTGAATATCCGCGAGCTTGCCCGGCAGTTTGGAATCCGCGACGTCACAATTAAATCCGGCGACAACAAAGATCTGCTAAATCCCTTCAGCGAGGTCTCGGCCGAACAACTCGCACTCCTGCAACATGTGGTGGATGATATGCACAACCGATTCAAAGGGTTAATCGAGGCGTCTCGCGGATTGGACACCACAACCGTCGAAGGACTGGCCGATGGACGCATCTTCACTGCGGCACAAGCCCTTGAACATGGACTCATTGACGGCATTGGATACTGGGCCGACGCCGTTGCCCTCACTCAGGAACTGCTGGATACCCAAGATAGCATCGTCTTTCGCTACGAACCCGGATTTTCCTGGCGGCAGATTCTGCGGGCATCCACACGACTTAACCCCAGGGCATGGTTTGAAGCCATGCAAGCACCACGGCTACTCTATCAATGGAGAATGGACTAAGAATAATGCGTACACTTACAGATATTGATTGGAAAAACTGGCAACCCAAAGAGCAAGCCACGCTGCTCTTTGTAATACAAAATCGACAAATTTTACTGATCCACAAAAAGCGTGGGTTAGGTGCCGGCAACATCAATGGGCCCGGCGGCAGACTCGAACCCGGCGAAACGCCGATCGAGGCAGCCGTCCGTGAAACGCAAGAAGAACTCTGTATCACCCCCAAAGGGGTCGACTATGCCGGGGAACTCTTTTTCCAGTTCACAGATGGTCATTCCATTCACGGCATCGTTTTCACAGCCACCGGATATGAGGGCGAGCCCACTGAAACCGATGAAGCAACCCCTTTGTGGACCCCGATTGACCAGATTCCCTATGCACGGATGTGGGCCGATGACCGCCACTGGATTCCCCTCATGCTCACAGGCAAGAAGTTTCACGGATACTTCATCTTCGACAATCATGAAATGCTCGATCACCGTGTCGACACCGACGAACTCCCCGATGGAAATGGAACGGCCCGCCGATTCCCATAACCCCGGGACTCATCGCGGCAGCCAGAACGAAAGGCAGGGTCAGGCCTCCCGCCGAGCCGCAGATCATCCCTAACCACCAGTATACTCCATGATCGACTTTTGTAATGTAAGCAAACGCTACGGCACCCAGATCGTCCTGCAAGATGCTAGCTTCCGCATCAACACCGGCGAACAGGCCGGTCTCGTCGGACCCAATGGCACAGGAAAATCAACAATTGCCGGAATCATTGCCGGCGACATATCTCCCGATAGCGGCACTGTACAACTACCCGCGAATACCCAGATCGGACTGCTCCGCCAGCAGATTGCATCCAGCCACCTGCCCATGCCCCTGCTGGCATTTGCAGAAAGTGGAGCAACCAGCCTGCAGACCATCGAAGAGCAAATCCTTGATACCGAACAGCAGCTCATCGCGGCAAACGGCGTCGCGCGCACGCGCCTACTGGAGCACCTCGGCGAACTGCAAACACAATTCGAACATGCTGGCGGATACGAACGCCGGCATCGAACCGAAGCCGCACTCGACGGACTCGGCTTCAGTCAACAAGAGCTCAATCACCCCATGCGTACCTTCAGCGGCGGATGGCAAATGCGGGCCGCCTTGGCGCGCACCCTCATCGCCGACCCGGATGTGCTGCTGCTCGACGAACCATCCAACTATCTCGATCTGCCGGCCGTGGAATGGCTCCAGCGGTTTCTACGCACCTACCAGGGAACCCTGCTCCTTATATCGCATGACCGTTATCTGCTAAACTCCCTCACCAGCATCACCATCGAAGTCGCCAATGCCGTCACCGAGCGTTACACCGGTAACTATGATCGCTACGTTCGCGACCGCGCGGCACGCGTCGAGGCCCGCGAGGCTGCGCAAAAAAACCTCGCCCGTAAAATCGAAAAAGCTGAACAATTCGTGAACCGCTTCCGATATCAGGCCACCAAGGCAACCCAGGTAAAAAGCCGCGAAAAGATGATTGCCCGCATGGACACGGTGGACGTCCCGCTAGCCGTGCGCAGCAAAGGGACCATTCGAATTCCACCACCACCGCGATCCGGGCAGGAAATCGTCCGCCTGGAAAAGGCCGGCCACTCGTATGACGGGAATCGCTGGGTGCTGAAGGATATAGATCTCCGGATTGACCGCGGCGCAAAAATAGCACTGGTCGGCCATAACGGGCTCGGCAAAACCACGCTGCTGCGCCTGCTGGCCGGTATCCTGCAACCGGGCGAGGGCCGACGCGTCCTCGGGCATAACATAATCCTAGGGTATCAGTCCCAGGAATTCGCCGACACTATGAATCCCGTTAACAGCGTCTTTGAAACCGTCAAACAAGTTGCACCAGCACATATGCGCGAACAGGCCATTCGCGGCTTGCTGGGTGGATTCGGATTTTCGGGCGATGCCATTGAAAAGCGCGTTTCCGTACTCAGCGGCGGCGAGAAAGTCCGCTTGGCTTTTGCGCGCCTGCTGGTGAACCCGCCAAATTTCCTGCTGCTTGACGAGCCAACAACCCATCTGGACATCGCCGCCCGTGAAACGCTCGAAGAGGCGTTGCAACAATACGAAGGTACCCTCTGTATCGTCAGCCACGACGTCACCTTCACCGAACGTGTGGCGACCAGCATCATCACCATGCAACCACCCGGCATTCGTCGCTTCCCGGGCACCTATGCCGAATTCCGCGATCGACTGGCGCAAGAGCAGCAGCCCGCCTCGCAACCAAACAATCCATCAGATGCCGACACACCGATCAGTCGCAAAGAGCTGCGCAAACAGCGGGCTGCGGTGCGCCAGATCCACCAACAGGAAGTCCGGCACCTACGACGCCAAATCGCACAAATCGAACGCCAAATCGCCATTTTTGAAGACGAACAAACAAAAATACTCGCAGCGCTTTCCCAGACCGAGCCGGCCATCGACTTCGAAACCACCAATCGCCGCCTGCAACTGATACAATCCGAACTGGCTGCCTACACCGCACGCTGGGAACAAACCGCGACCGCCCTCGAGCAACACGAAACGGACGACTGAAACCCCGATTCGGCTATTTGTTCATTCTTTCTGCCCTTTTTTTCATCCTTGGGTTTGACGCATCCCCCTCGCAACAGTATCCTGTCCCATGTCCCTCTCGCAAAAGAACCCACAATGCAGGATAATACATGAAAGTTCTCGTCATCAATGCAGGCAGCTCATCGCTAAAATTCCAATTCTTCACGATGGGTAAAGAAACGATGCTCGCCAAGGGCCAGGTAGAGCGACTCGGATCAGATGAACCCACACTGCTATATAGCCGACACGATGGCGTAAAACATGAAGCCAAACTAACGGTCAAAAACCACACCGAGGCACTCAAGGCGATTTGTGATTGTCTCGTCGATCCCGACAAAGGCGTCATCAAACAACTAAGTGACGTACAGGCAATCGGACACCGCGTGGTGCATGGCGGCGAACGCGTAACCAAACCGACACTCGTAACCCAGAACATCAAGGGCGTCATCCATGATTGTTTCGCGCTGGCGCCACTTCATAACCCCGCCAACTTCTCCGGTATCGAAGCCTGCGAGAAACTGTTCCCGGGCATTCCCAATGTTGCCGTATTTGACACAGCCTTCCACCAATCCATGCCCCCCGAATCATATCTCTATGCCGTGCCCTACGAGCTCTACACCAAATATGCAATCCGACGCTATGGATTTCACGGAACCTCGCATAATTTTGTGGCCCGCGAGGCCGGTCTCATGCTCGGGATGCCCTACGAGCGCCTCAATCTCATTACCTGCCACCTCGGCAACGGTTGCAGCATTACCGCAATCGATCACGGCGTCGTCGTCGACACCTCCATGGGCATGACCCCCCTCGAGGGACTCATGATGGGTACCCGTTCCGGCAGCCTTGATCCCGCGGTCGTCTTGCGACTCATCGAACTCGGTCACTCACCTGAAGAAATCGACCGCATGCTCAACAAGCAAAGCGGCCTGCTCGGCGTTGCCGGCATCGGCAGCGGCGATATGCGCGACGTCATTGCCGCCGAACTCAAAGGCGATCAGCAGGCCCTGCGCGCACGCCGCATGTTCACCTCTCGCATTGTAAAGTATATTGGCGCCTACTTTTCGCTCCTCGGCGGTGCGGACGCCATCGTGTTCTGTGGCGGAATCGGCGAATGGAGCTCCTATATCCGCGGTAAAATCGTCCGCAAATTAAGTTGCCTTGGAATCGAGCTCGACGAAAAGATCAATAGTCGCTGCAGCGGCGTACGCGATATCATTTCCTCCCCGCGCAGCAACAGCAAAGTACTCGTCATTCCCACCAACGAAGAACTCATGATTGCGCGCGGCGTGGTCGATACGCTAAATCACAAAACCGCTGACATTACAACAGGAGAATAAATTCCATATGAACGCCCTTGCTAGATTTTTCGAGATTGCCCGTGCCAACC
>JBLRXB010000098.1:0-8127 GCA_047920915.1 Kiritimatiellia bacterium | reverse complement strand
CTCCGGTTACGGGCTTGCTGTGTATTCAGGGGGACAGGTCTGGGGGCTCGTTACGGGCATTGGTGTTGTCAGTGGGGCCGCCATCGGATTTGGATATGTTTCGGCTCTGAAATCCGGGATGTTATGGTTCCCAGCGCATCGGGGGCTTGTGACGGGGGTGGCTGTGGCTGGTTTTGGTGGGGGCGCGATCCTGCTTTCGCAAGGTGCGGCATCTCTTTTGCAACGGGATGTGCCTCTGATGACAATTTTCAGTCTCATTGCGATTGGATATGGTGCGGTGGTGTGTCTTTGTGCCTTGTTTCTTTTTGCACCACCTGATGCCTGTCACGTTCCGGTTCCGCAGCCATCGGTATGGGGCCTGGTGCGGGATATGCGTTTCTGGCTCCTTGGTATGGGCATTTTTTCCGGTACCTTCGCCGGTTTGTTGCTTGTTGGTAACTTGAAACCGTTTGGTTTGGCGCATGGCGTCGTTGAAAATATTGCGATTGTATCCATTAGTATTTTCGCAGTTGGTAATACGCTGGGGCGCTTATCGTGGGGGTGGGTCTTTGACCGGATTGGGTATAGGTCAATCCCGGCAAATCTGCTGCTGATGGCCGTGTGTATCGCGGGTATGTTTGTCATGCGTGGCTATGTTACGTGGTATCTGATTTTTGTCGGGCTAGTTGGATTTGCTTTTGGTGGGTATTTCGTCTTGTATGCGGCAGAAGTATCGCGGGTGTATGGCGTTGAAGGCATTACCTGTGTCTATCCATTGCTTTTTCTCTTGTATGGGATTTCTGCTTTGGCAGGACCAGCCGCCGGTGGCAGAGTGTACGACTGGACTGGCGGGTTTGGTCCAGCCGTATTTGCGAGTGTGATGTTGTTGTTGGTGGCCGCACTGGTTACTTGGTCCCAGGGGAGGCGCATGGTAATGTCAGAGGCTGAACTGGCCAACGAGGCATAGTCGTCTGGAGCCTGCGCGGGTATGATTCGTTTCGTATTGTTATTATCGAAAAGATAGTTGTGGCTAAGTTTGCTTGCTGAACATGCGCCGTTGTTTGCATTATGGCTTCCAAGGGTGGGCACCGCGTTCGGAGACAATTACGACGTTGGCGCAAAACGAAGTTTTGAGTCGGGAGCGAAATGTACCATTTGGGGATCGCTCAGTTGTGCCATGCAGGCAGGCTTGCGGCAGCAACGGCTTGTCCGTGTCGTTTCATTTTTTCATCGGGGGTATGAAGCTGGATTTTAGCGGCAATTTCTGGGTATTGCGATTGCAGACAGGCACGTGCTTGATCGAGTAGCCGATCGCCCCCCGTTCCGCTGGTGACACGTCCGAGCACCAAGACATGCTCCAGCGTGTAGAAATGGCTCCAGTAGGCGAGGGTATGGCCAAAGGCATTGCCGATAGCTTGATAGATTTGTGCTGCGACAGCATCACCGCGCGTCATTCGGTCTTGGACGGTAATGAGTCTTTCTGCCAGCGGCATGTCCTCTTCGAAGATCATGCCCGCCTGTTGCGCTAGGCGTGCAACGCCCTGTTGGGAGAAGTATTGTACGGCACATCCAACGTCGCCGGACCATTCATCGGCTGGTGCATCCGGACGATAATCGACGGGGACAAAGGCCAGCTCGTTCAGCCAGTTTGTCAGATATCCCTGCGGTGTTACATATCCGGCTGCGGTGCTGGTTCCCATGGATATGCCGAGCAAGGCGGTGGCATTCAGCGACATGGCTCCCGCCAGTGCGGTTACTTCACCATCGTTGATGACCACAAATGGCACGTTATTGCATGCTGATTGTACGCGCCGGAAGATGTGGCGCACGGATTTTTCAAAAACGTCCGGGGCAACGCCTCGAAAGAGCGAGGCCACACGAACCTCGTTGTCGACATAGACGCCAGCCGCACTACCGCCGATTGCGTCGACACGGGGAAGATGGTTTGCTGCGCGCTGCAGGGAGTCCATGATGCCATCAAAGTGATACTGTGGATCTTTTTGAAAATAGGGATCCCATGGTATTTCTTCCGAAAACACAACTTCTCCCTGGATCAGCGCGGCGCATTTGCGGTCGCTGCCACCTAAATCAAACCCGATCCGGCAGCCATCCAGATGGCGGCCGATCGATTGACCGGTTACTTGTGGTGCGGGGATTTGGTCACTTTTGGCACTTTCCACCTGCAGTGTGCTGCCGTAGATATTTTCTCCGATCAAGTGGGCATCAAATATTCCCGTTGGTGTGTTTTGGTAATACGCGTGCAGTTGTTTGCATAAAGCGGGAGGAGCGTCCAAGCGGATGCGGTTGCCACCATAGGCCCATAAGAGGCTTTTGAGGTGCCGTTCGAGATAGGTGAAGTTTCTTGCGCTGTACTTTTCGGGTAACAGTTTCAGGGTCTGTCGCACAATCGGCACATCATTACGCAAGAGTCCCAGCACGATATTTTGTGCTTTGGTGCCCGCGTTGCGCACGTCGTGCATGTATTGTTTGATCCATTGGGCAGCTGGCTGCATATCTTGATCAAGTTGTCCTGGCATGATTTTTCCTTCTGCACATCGCTGCAAGAATAGGATTTATATAAAAGGGAAGTGCCGTTTGGCGAGTTTTTCGATGTGGGCTCGATCGGCGGGGCCATTGCTGTAGGGAGGCGGGCTGATCAAGACGGTTTCGTCATCGATGGGTGGTTCGTTTGTCTGCGTTCCTGCATCGTGGAAGTGTCGCGCGAATCCGCGCTGTTCGAGCAGGGTTTCGAGTTGCACCTGGCGGTATTCGCGATTGCCGGTGACAAAGACGAATCCGGCAATGAGTAGCAGGGGAATATTCCAGGGGACGAGCCATGGGGGAATGCCCCTGATTGCTACCAGCGCGATGAGAACCGCAATGATGCGGCCAGCAATCATGGCGAAGCGGGTTGCGCGCAAGCGCCCGAGATGCGGTGTCAATAGCGCACGGGTGATGCGTCCGCCATCCATGGGATAGGCTGGCAGCAGATTGAAAGTAGCAAGGATGGCATTGCCCAAGGCTAAATAGAAGAAAAAGAGTGCCAGGCCAGCCGCTACAAATGTTTCTGCTGATTCCATGGGAAAACGTAGCGACAGGAGTCCGAACAGGATGGCCAAGGTGGCACTAACGGCGGGCCCGGCGATGGCCATGGTGAACTCATCTTTGGGGCGTCGCGGTATGTTTTCCATGACGGCAGCACCGCCAATGATAAGCAGTGTGATTTCGCGGACTTTACATCCTTTGCGAATCGCGACAAAAGAGTGTCCCAGTTCGTGTAGACCGATACTGGCGAAGAGACTTATTTGCAGGATGACAACGGCTATCACGACCAGTAGTGCCCGCAAGAACCCGTTTGCTCCCACTGTCGCAAAATAGGCATGCAGCGAGATGTATGCCAGTAACAGGAAAAGAGAAATATGAATTTTAAGGGGTATGCCCCAGATTTGGCCGATTTGGTATGCAGATTTCATGTAATATTCGTCAGCTAGCGCAAAGGCGGCTAGCGTCCATCCTGTTCTCTTTTATGGCTCATTGCCGTACAAGATAAGCTCTTGGTCTTTATAGGTGAAGCCGTGGTCGATGACAAGGGAAACACTGCAAGGTCAAGCATGTGGCATGAATAGATCCTTGTTGCGAGCCATCCAGACGAATCCATTCAGCGGCAGGTATTTTGTTTTATTCGTGCATGGTTTGTCGGTTATTGCTTCCGGGGTACACAACGGTAAATCCATGCCAGAATAAATCGGATGCTTCCGGGCCGTGCGGCGCAATCCAGTAGATCGAAAATGGTGTGTGTGTGTCCAGTTTTTTGATCGAACGATTTGCGGCTAGTATGCGGAGATAGGCTTCTGGTCCGTAGGCGTCTTCCAAAATCAGGAGTATTTCTGTTTTGGGAAGTGGCATGCGTGCTGACAACGTTCCGCGGAAACGCGGATTATAGGGTTTTGGTATTCGCGACAGCAGGGCACTATCGATGGCGTGCGTACGGCCATGCTGATGCAGTAACCGCAGGATGCCCCTTTCTGTGATAAGTTGTGCGTCGGGATATTCTTGCAGTGTATCAAATATCGAATGCAGATTAGATTCGATTGGGGGCCACTCTCGTTCGTTTGTTGTTAACAAAAACAAGTGGGATAATTGCGGTGGTGTTGGATTTGCAGGGCCACTCTCAACGCGCCATTCCAGCGCCGTCACGTTGTGGGCCGGGAAGCGAATATCCATCCAAGGGTGGAACCCCCTGAAATAGACATGCGTGCCGCTCAAATAGGAAGCGGCAATGCGTTGCTCCGAGATTTGCACATCGCGCCAGCTTTGATCAGGACTGCGGGTTCTGATCTGGTAGCGGTAGGGGAGTTCCAGTGGGCTTACTGCCAAGGTGCGCAGCCCCGCAAGTAATACAGGTGGATCAAATTCCAGCACAATGCTTTCCGGCGTAGTTTTCGTATCCGGCCAAGGTGTTGTGTTTGATCGATCAAACAGGGGGTGTTGATCGACGTCATAGGGGTAATCAGAAATGCGAGTTGGCAGCACTTCAAACTCCTGCTGTCTTTGCACGGGGGGATTCTCGACAAGTGCGTATGGGACGATGTTTACAATCCGCCCCGCATCGGCCTGCATGGATTTGTAGCTGCCTTTGACGAAAGGCATCGCACGCTGTTGAGAGAGGAAGACGGGGGTAGAGCTGATTTCCCACGCGAATTGGTGTGCAAGGAAACGGTCTCCGAATGCAGATGAGAATGTGGGGCTGCCACCTGAAGCAAAGGTCAAGCGGGCGGCATCATACCCTTCAACTTCGGACCCAATGTGCATGATTGTGGGCCAATCAGACTCGCGGGCGGTTTCAATAATGGAGGAGAACGCACATATTTCCTCTGTTTTTCTCGGGGCGCGCACTTCTGTGGCGTGCCAGATCCCATAGCTGTTGTAGCATAAAAGACATACAGCGATGAGTCCGCCGGAATAGCCTACTGCCCGTTTGTTTTGTGCCGCCCACACAGCCATTGCCCAGCTCATCAATAGCATGAGTGGTGCAACCAGATAGCGGGGAACAAATCCGGACATGGGGTGTGGAAAGTACGTGACAGCAAACACCGCCAGCATGGTCCAGACGAGGATATCCGAGGATTTGATGCTGAGCTGTTTACGGTATCGATTCCAGAGTGTCATGACAACCGCACCAACAATCAAGGTGGAGAGAAGTACGATGGTGAGGACGTGGATGAATCGGGGCGGATAGGTCCACAGCAGGCAATGCGGAAGATCATGTGCCCAAAGTCCTCTCCAACTGCGGCGGATCGCCGACCAGGAGGAACCATCGAACATGGGGGGATCCGTATGGGCTGGTTCTACGAGAAACTGTGGCAGAAACGCGACCATGATAAATAGCGGTACAATCAAATAGGGCAACCACGAGGATAAGGGTCTGGGGTTGCGTTTCCACGCCAGCAGGCCAGCAAAACCTGCGGCTGCGAGGTATGGCACAATTTGCAGATTGGTCCACACGCCGAGTCCGGCAATCACCCCTAATGCCAGGGCGTGCTGGTATCGCTTACGTGTTGTCGGTTGAAGATGCCAGAAGTGCCGTCCCAGTACGAGCAGGATCATGCCAAAAAGATAGGTTTGTGGATATCCGCCATATGGTGCGGTGGTATACCAGGCCGGTGTCCAGCCCGGGATCGCCGGAATGGTTGCCGCAGCAAGTGCTGCTGCGCGCCCGTATTGTTTTCGAAAGAATAGATATGTCGTTACGATCCAAGCAAGTGTAAATCCAATGGTGGCAAGGGTCATGGTAGCATGCCCAGGGGGGATCCGGGAAAAGATGGCCGCCAGCACATACGCCTCAAGTGCTCCCATGTAATTCTGGCCCGCGAAAAACAGGGGGCGTGCGCCGTTGAGAATATTGATGGCCATTTGGCCGACAACGGCCGTATCGATTGTGGCCACATGCACCCGGACCGCAAGCAGCAAGCGAACGGTGGTTGCTGCCACCAGGAGCAGGAATAGTGATGTGATTTCTTTGGTACGTGTCATCAGCGATAGCGAATGGTGATGGTACGATTGGTACCAGGGTTAAGTCCGATTAGTTTTGTGTCATAGCCGGCATCATAGGGAAACACCTTGACCGGTGGTTCCGCGACGAGCCCGTCTGCCCAATTGTATTTGATAACAGTTGGTTGGTCAAAAGAAGACACTTCAATATCGAAACGGTCAAAATGGGCCTCTACCTTGCCCGCGCCTGCTAAAAAGAGTGAGGATGGTCGGAGAACTTGAAAAATAGCGATCCGCCCGATGTCGTGAACTCTTTGATACCGTTCAGGTTCTGCGTCGTAGATGTTTTTCCAGTGATCGTGCCAAGTGACGATATGCGTGATATTATGGATGGCATTGAAAGCGGCCAGTCCGCTTGCTCCATCTTGGCGGAAGATGCGGGGCGGGTATTCGTATTCGACGAGTCGGGGAGAAAAGCCATAGAAATCGCAAGACATCATTTCGCGTCCGGTAAAGAAGGGTAGGGCAGCGACTTTACCGCCGCCATAGGCGTGCACGGCCCGTCCGGCAAATAGCACCCTTCCGTCCGGTGGGACCTCGGCTTTGATCCAGTCGATGAAATCATCCATATAAGCGGGGCGAGTCTGAAAGGGAGCCATGCCTCTGCCGCCCCAGGTTCTTGCCGCCTGATATCCCCCCAGCAGCATGATCGCGATGATCCAACTCGACATGACAGGCAGCATGGCGGCGGCGACGGTTTGGCGATGGCAGAGCCGTCCGGCGAGTCTGGAGATCCTGTCGATCCACCATGCCGTCGGGATGATGGCAACCATTGCTGCGGGCACGATGAGACGTTCACTTTGTAGTAGTTTTTTAAGTTCTTCGCCCCATCCCGAAATTACCAATAACGCCAGGATGAGCGGACCAAAAAACCAGCGGGATGAAGCGCGGCGTATCCAGAAAGATCCGATAAACCCAAAGATCACAATGAGGGCATTTGTGCTGCGCAGATTGTGGGCAAAGCGTTTAAGCCCATTCTGGAAGTGTTCGGTCCATATGTGTTGCGCGGTGATTTGCGTGAAGGCATCTATATCCGAATAGCGCATGGGTACCAGTGCCAGTGGCAACATTATGATTCCTATGATGGCAAGACCGCCCAGAACCCATCGCCATTTGCGCTGGTGGAGCTGTTTCATGTGGAGGGCTGTCACGAACCCAAATGGTACGGCTATGATTAGCGCGCCCGGCCAGGCAAACATGATGAGGCTGCAAAGCAGGATCATGATCGTTGTGCTGCGTCGCGGGGTCGGATCCAGGTACAGAAAGCGGTACCATAGTGCGGACAAGGGTAGTGCCATTGTCATGGAGAAAAGCGAGGCAACGGTGCCATAATGCAGGAGGTGAACCCAGAACCGTTGGGTCGTTGCAAGTGCCAGAAGGGCCGCAATCCAGCGTGCCCGCTTCCCACTCCCAATCCATTTCATGGAAAACCATGCCAGGCATGGTACACATGCCAGGTATAGGACAGCGATAGCTGGTGTGTATAATTGATCGGCCGGTATCCACAGCAGGAAAGGTAGTAAAAACAGTCCGATCGACCACATCCCTGATGCAACTAAATATGGAACAGGCATGCCGGCATTCCAGTAGGGGTCATAAAACCCGGGACGCGGAAAAGTCTCTTTGAAAGACCAGAAGCGATATACAAATGAGGGACTATCCGTTCGATAAATCATTTTAAAGCCGGTCGCTTGATAGAGTTCCCAGAGAATCCACATTGCCATGAGCAATACGGTCGTGGGCCAAATGGCGGTACCTTGATGCTTCAGAAAGCGCTGGAGGAAGAGGAGTGCAAGCATCAAAATCAAACTTCGGAGTACCCCGTGTTGCAAGGGGCTTTCCAGGAAGGGCGTATTTGCTATCCAGCTGGTCGGGAAGAACCAGTTGTGGAGAGTGGCAGAGGAACTAAGATAGAGTACCAGTCCCATAAATAATGCCGAAACAAGAAGATTGTGCCGATGGTGTGCAGGCACTTTGTACGGCGTGGATTTGGCTGTGAGGTACATCAACCCGATTGCTGTGATCAATCCTGATCCAATCAAAGCAATCTGCCTCCATAATATGGGTGCTGTGTCGGGCAGGTGTGTTATGTATAAC
>JBLRXB010000097.1:0-8218 GCA_047920915.1 Kiritimatiellia bacterium | reverse complement strand
ATTTGCGAGGCCGCCTCCTCCGTTGCCGGTTCCAAGCCTGAAATCATGGTTCCCTTGGTGGGGAATGTGACCGAACTTTCCATTCAGAAGGCCATCATTAAAGACACGATTGCGATGGTGGAGAAGGCCAAGGGCAAGAAGTTGGATGTGTTGATCGGCACGATGATCGAGGTGCCGCGTGCGGCCGTAACGGCCGACCAGATTGCGGAAGAAGCTGAATTTTTCAGCTTCGGTACGAATGATCTGACGCAGATGGGTTGCGGTTTCTCGCGTGACGATGCGGGTAAGTTTCTTGGTGACTACGTCAATAAGGGGATTTACGAGTATGACCCATTCACGGTGCTTGACCGTGATGGTGTTGGTCGTCTGGTGCAGATTGGCGTTGATCTGGGTCGTAAGACACGCAAGAACATCAAGATTGGTATCTGTGGCGAGCATGGTGGTGAGCCGAAGTCTGTTGCATTCTGCCACGAACTGGGCTTTGACTATGTGTCCTGCAGTCCTTTCCGTGTCCCGATCGCCCGTTTGGCTGCTGCGCAAGCTGCCATCAAGGGGTAATCCGGGTACGCAACAGGCGATGATAAAAAGCCCTCCGCAATCGCGGGGGGCTTTTTTTTGACCGGATTGACCCAGTTGACCGGATTGACGTTGGGGGTACTCGACCTGCAATTGACTACCGTATGGAGGGCCGGTTGAATCTATTCCGCCAGGAGGTCTTGGATGTCATCCCAGGATAGGGTGTCGGGGAGCGTGCTGGCAGCATTTTCGACGGTGGCCTGAATGACGGCCTGTTTGCGTTTTTGCATGGCGAGGACCTTTTCCTCGACCGTGTTTGTCGTTATGAGTTTGACGCTGTAAACCGTACGCTTTTGTCCGATACGGTAGGCTCGATCGGTGGCCTGGTTTTCGACCGCCGGATTCCACCATGGATCGTAATGGATAACCATATCGGCCCCGGTGAGATTCAGGCCGGTTCCGCCTGCTTTGAGACTGATTAAAAAGAGGGGAATCTCCCGGCTGGTGTTGAAAAGGTGGACTTGTTGCATGCGATCTTTGGTGTTGCCATCCAGGTAGCAATAGCGAATCCCGCGTTCGTTTAATGTATTGCGGATAATATGCAGCATTGAAACAAACTGGCTGAATACCAGAATGCGGTGTCCACCATCAATCGCTTCGTCCATAAGCTCCATAAATAGATCCATTTTGGCTGATGGTTGTTCGGCTTGCAGCGATGGCATTTTGAGTAGATCAAGATGACAGCAGGCCTGCCGCAGACGCAGCAGCGTGGCAAGAATCTGGAGCCGTGCCTGCGAGAATCCCTTTGCAGACACAAGATCCGTGATTTGCCGTCGCGAACGCTCTAGCAGTTCCCGGTAGACGAGTTTTTGATCGGGGGAGAGTTCGCAGGTGGCGATGCGTTCGAGTTTTGGTGGCAGATCTTTGGCGACGTCTTTTTTCAGACGTCGGAGCAGGAAGGGATGCAGTTTTCGGCGCAGTTTCGCCTGTTGGGCTTGGGCTTCGGGGCCGCCATGCGCGATGGGGAGTTCGTATCGAAGCCGGAATTGCTGGTGATCGCCCAGGTAGCCTGGCATGAGAAAATCCATGATGGACCAGATATCTAGGACGCTATTCTCAACTGGCGTGCCGGTAAGCACGAGTCGATTGTGCGCCCGGATTTGCTTGGCAGCCTGGGCATTGCGGGTGTTGTGATTTTTAATATGCTGGGCCTCATCGAGTATGACGGCGGCAAAGCGGTGTTCCATGCATTGTTCGATATCACGCCGCAAGAGGGCATAGGAAATGACGATCATATCCTTTTCCGATGCGGACGCCCACAAATCCTGGCGTTGGTTGCCGGCAATGGCGCAGGTCCGCAGGGCGGGCGCAAAGCGCGCGGCTTCCTCGATCCAGTTCTGGACAAGGCTGGTAGGGCATACAATGAGCGCCGGTGATTTGCCTGCATCCGGCGAAACACGCTCCATTTGCAGCCACGTCAACGTCTGGAGTGTTTTGCCGAGACCCATCTCGTCGGCGAGCAGGCCGGAAAATCCGCGATGTTCGAGGTTGTAGAGCCATTGGACGCCATCGCGTTGATAGGGTCGCAGCGTCGTTTGCAGATGTGCGGGGATTGGTGCTTCGCCGGGTGGCTGCAGTCGGTTGGCAAGCTCTGCCTGCTTCAGCCAGAGGGGTTCAGCCTCCATGTCGACGGCATCCAGTGCGCGTAGGGATGCTTCTACGTAGGGGGCATAAACCGCAGAGAGTCGGAAACAGCCGGGGGCGCCATCCTGACTGGTGCCACAATCATCAAAAACTTCCAGCATATCGGTTACTGCGGTGGTGTCGATGAGGACGACTCTCCCGTTTTGTTCAATGGCAGCTTCGCCTTTGCGCAGGGCATTGTGAACATCGGCAGCTTTTATCGATGCTCCTTGGGTGTCTTCGAAGTCAAAAGACACATCGAACCAGCGGTCATCATCGAGTGTCTGCACATGCACCACTGGTGTGGCAAAGGAGAGCGATTCATAGAAGGGCTCCACACGGCCTGTAAGGGTAATACGCCAACCATCACGGCGCAGGGCAGGAACGGCGGCACCTAAAAAGGTAAGCACTTCCCTGGTGCCAACGATCGGAGTGAGACTGTCGCCTGTTTCGCCTGCAAGTTTCCATTGGCGGAGTGCTTGCAGGGCTTCGCGTTCGGCCGCAGGGTTGCGAACGGTATAGCGGAGTAGATCATCAGGATCGGGAATGGAAAAGTGTTCCTGCTTGTCTGGTTTGGCTGCCACCAGTGTGAGGTCCTCGTATGATGCGTATAGTGTTGCCGCCAGTGAAGCAGGACTTCCTTGCACGGCAAGGTGGTAGGTGGGGCGAGCTGGCTCAATGGTAAAAAGGTCGAGCGAGATATTGGATGCTAAGCCCACTTTTCGTTGCAGCAAAGGTGCTTCGCCGCGCAGAAAGCGCAAGGTTTCGGATCGGGGAATCATTAAGGATTGCTGATATGTGTTTTGATACGGTTGCGGTAAAACGTGTGCCAAGGGCCAAAAGTGATCGGCTGCATATACCCAGCCGGTATGGCTGTCAATGATGTATACAGGTTCGTCTCCAGGGGGCAGGAAAGGGGGAACCGTTGCAATCGATAGACGCAATTCGCCTGTTTCCGGATGTATATCGAGAGCCACTTGTGATTCGACCTTCTGCTCATGCACCTGGATGGGGTTGCCGGTTTCATCGTCGAAACTTTCCCCGGCGCGGCAGGCCAGTAGGCTGATCCAGTCTCGTCGAGATACGGACATATTGGCGGGTACGGGACCTCCGGCAATATCCTCCAGCGCGAAGAGCAAGTTTTCGTCGGCCTTCGTGAGTCCGAGTACGGTTGAAGCCGGAATTTGATCAATGGCGATGGCTCGTTCGCCCGCGTGAACCATCACGCAGAAGGGAATGGCATCTGCACGAATGCCGTCGATCCATGCGGGATCGATTGCAATGTGAATGGCTGCAGGGATCGATCCGGGGGTGCCCTGCGGAGCGCGCTTGATAAAGCATGATTCATCAATGGCCGCGATTCGATCGGCTTGCTGCTGCTCGGCTTTGATCTTACGTTCTCTGGCCGGGTCAGCGCTACGGCTCGCGAGCCAGAGACCGAGCGCGATTACATGGCTGCAGATCATGCCTTTCTCGCGGTTGGCATAACAGGGGCATTCGCTTTCGGCGTTGCCGTCGCGTAAAATGCGCAAGGCTGTTTTGAACTCGCGGTGGTTCTGTAGGAGTGTGCCCTTGATATAGGGGGCATCGTATTCCGCCTGCAAGACGAGTCCCTGTTCGACAATATTGCGGGCTTCCCGCAGGACTTGCATGCCACCCCATTTTTCGAGGCGGGCAATCGTGATCGGAAGCGTATTGTTTTGCGATGGCGGTGGTTTCATGCGATACGTATAGGTGTGTTGCTTTTGAAGACAATAAATGGCTATGCTAGCGATATTTTGTCTTCATGGCAAAATAGATTTCGGGGTAGGTTCCGTCGACGACGTTTGAGGGATGCAGGATGGATTTGAATGTTGGTAAGCCGGGTGCAAATCTTTTGGGGCAGCGCGCGGCTGGGTGCGAGCAGATGCGTCGGGTATTGGCCGAGCGCAGTGGGTTGCGGGTTGATATGACGCTGACGCGCAATCGCGTCTCGATGGCTTCGATTCGCTTTGTGAGCGAGCGACATGCGCGCCTGCGGCTGCACGAGTCTTTTTTGCGGGCTCCGGATACGGTTCAAGATGCGCTGGTGGGGTATTTGCGCACGCGTAGGAAAAAGCATTGGCACGCGATTTGCGCGTATGCACGCACGATTTCCGTGCCTGCACCCGTACGCATGACGCCCTGCCATACACGCGGTTGCGTGTATGATTTAGCCATGCTTGCGGCAGAGGTCAATACTGCATATTTTGGTGGCAAGCTTGATTGTCGGGTCGGATGGGGTAAACGCGGGCGCGTGATGCGTGGTCGTTCGATCCGCTACGGAAGTTGTAATGTGGGTTCTCGTCTGATTCGCATACATCCGCTGCTGGATGATACACGTGTCCCCGTGGATTTTGTACGTTATATTCTCTATCATGAAATGCTTCATCTAGTGATTCCGCCAGAGTATCAGGCGGGCCGCCGTATGGATCATCCTGTCACATTTCGCCGCATGGAACGATTCTTTCCGGAGTTTGAAAAGCATAAGCTCACCGCGAAAGCATTGCTGCGTGAATTGGCAACCTGATGAGTTGCGGAGAAAGGCCTGCGAGGTGCGGGCTTATTCGGTGGCGAGGTGCCAAGTGGTTTCGATAAATCGTGCGGCAGCTTGGACGGACTCGACCGCTGTTCCTGGTTTGGGTTCCAGCACGAGACACCAGTTGGGATCAATTAAATTCCGTGGGATGTGCCAGTGCACACCATCTTCCAGAGGCGGCATTTCGTGGGTATCTTCGATGCCGGCGGTGTCATGGATATGCACGCCGGCGGTACGCATATGGAAGCGTTGCAAGCGGGCAAAGTGCGGGGCTATCTGCAAATGCTGCATGATCTGGGCATGTCCGAAATCATGCCAGTAGCACAAGAAGGGGGATGGGAATCGCTCGAAGAGTTGTGTTTGTTCCTCAGGGGTTGGTATCGCTTCCACCGATGGAAGATTCTCAAAGGCGAGCTTGATTTTGAGATTTTCCATTTCAGGGAGCAACTCCTCCACCGAAAGACATAGGGCACTGAAGTGTGCGCTGGCGGGGGTTTTACGCGCAAAATATGCTTTACCACGAAGCCGGTCGTAGCGCGGCGTGTCCAGTTTGCCATGCGCATATTGTTTGGCGAGTTTTTCGGTAAAACGCGGCATTGTAACGTTGCCGGCATGCGCCACAACGACTTCGGCCCCGATTTCGGCCGCGAATGCCAGGGTGTGCCTGGTGTGATATACCGCACTTTGGCGTTCGCCGGGGTCGAGGGAAGCGAGTGCGAAAAGTTCGGGGTGTCCCTTGGCAAAGCAGTCGGGTACAGGGCAGAAATTGTGCAGGCTGCGTACGCTGATGCGTTTTTCGGCAACAGCCTGTTTAATGCCCGGGACTAGAGCGGGCAGGGTGTCGTATCCGAGCTCCACGCTGGTAAATCCAGCTTGGTTGATTTCTTCAATCATGGCGCTGCCATTGGTATGGTCAGGCGCAATCCAGTGGGTGGATACAGATAGCTTGGTCATGATATAGGCAACACGGCGTGTCCCGTGCTGCTGGCGGTCGTATGTTAGCGACCAGAAAGCATGCGGGAGCGTGCACGAGCAGATTTACGGCGACGCTTCTCGCTGGGTTTTTCGAAATAACGGTTGGCACGCAATTGTTTCATCATGCCTTCCTTGTCCATTACTTTCTTCAGTCGGCGGAGGGCGCGTTCGACTGCTTCACCCTTTTTCATTTTAATCTCGATCACAGCGGATATCACCGTTCTTTCATGTGTTTACGGGAGATGTCCAGTCTGTACTCGAGAACCGGAACGAAACCATCACCCCAAATCAGTAAGCACTGGAAACTATCGAATCCTCGATAGTGTGTCAAGTCATGACTTCGTTTTGATTGGTGCTCGGGAGAGGACTCGAACCTCCACGGGCAATAATGCCCACCAGCCCCTCAAGCTGGCGTGTCTGCCATTTCACCACCCGAGCATTGGGTGTTGTTGCATGCGTGTTGACGGATAGCTGACAATTCCGCAGTGCAAGCATGGAAACTACAGCAAGCGGGGATCGGATTCAAGTTTTGTTTTGATTGCAGGAGAGTTTTGGCGATCGGTATTCAGGCGAGCAGCATCCAGAGGGGGATGGTGGGGATGCACAGGATGTGGGTTAGCAGAATGCAGGCGGCTGCGAATTCGGCATCTTCGTTATAAAGTTCCGCAAAAATGACGCTGGCGACGGCTGATGGCATCGTCGCCACAAGCAGTAGGGTCCGGCGTATATCTGGTGCAATCGGCAAGATGACAAGACAGAGAACAACAATGGCCGGGACAACGAGTAGTCGTAAGCCGGCGACGATTCCTTTGTCGAGGGAAAGCAGGTGCTTTGGATGTAACCCTGCCATGCGGCTGCCTGCCATGACCATGGCGATGGGAATCGTGGCGGAACCGAGCATACGCATGGCATCGAGAGCGGCGGCAGCAGGGTTTTGCAGCACGGGACGGGTGATTGCTCCCATCGTTGCGGCGGGCAAAAGATCGCGCAATACAATCCATAGAATGGAGATGGCGATCGTTACCAAGGGGGGACTGATCATGCGTTTCAAATTGGCGGCATTCACGCGCCGTCCGGAGATCGCAAATAGCCCCAGTGTCCAAAGGGCAAGTTCTGATCCGAGCGAGGAGAAGATAATGCCGGCCACGCCAGCCTCTCCCCACAGCATGAGCGCAATCGGTAAGGGCAGGAAAGAGTAATTATTGATCGTGCATTGAAAAAGAAAGGCATTTTCGCTTCCTGCCGCAGGGCGATGGATGAACGTCTCGATCAGGATGCCGAGGGCGAATCCTAACAACATGATGAGAAACCCACCCGCAGGCAGCACCCAGAATGTGCCGAGACCGGGCAGCGTGAAGTTACGCGTCATGGACGTGAAGATCAGGGCGGGGTAAAAGAAGGTTGTGAGCAGATGCGACAGTTGGCGGGTGGTCTCGTTGGTGATTTGTCCACGTTTGCGGGCCAGAAAGCCAACCCCGATCATCAAGAAGGTGGCCAGAATGCGCAGGATGATGGCGATCATGTGTATACCTTATGGGGTTCAGAGGGCTGCATCAATTTTGGCCGCAAGGATAAAGTCGCTTTCGGTAAGAGCGTCGATTTTGTGCGTCCAGATTCGGATTGTTACGACACCCCATGTCAGGGTGATCTCAGGATGATGGTTCTGGCTTTCGGCAATGTGGCCCGCGCGGTTTGTAAAAGCAAGCGCAGTTGTGAAATCGGGGAAACGATATGTTTTTTGTAAGTGGTGCGCGTTTATTACTTCCCATCCTTGCGGGAGTTGTTCCAGGAGGCGTTGCTGTTGCGTTGGCGGTAGCGAGGGAATCCCCCCTTTACACGGAATGCATGTCCTGTCTGCCAAATTGCATGTATCCATTCGTCTTTACTCCTGCATCAATAATAAAAACAACAAACTGACTGTATCAGGGTTCTGGTTCGCATGACAGAATGATTTATACCACTTTTGTGTCGGGAATTGGGATGTTTCCGGTATTGTGCGCGCGGTAAGGGGACACACAATCTGTGAGTGCATAGAATTGCGCGCCAAGGAGGACAAGGAATTGGCTGATAGAATGGAAGCGTTTCGCGGCAAACTAAAAGTCTGTATAATGTCTAGATGTGACCCCTTATGGTGCTTATGGTGTGGAATAATGAGTTGCAGTGATTACTGATTTTGTTAAACTGCTATGCATGAGATTGAGGGTTTATGTTGAAACAAGTGTAGTAAGCTACCTTACGGGTAGAGCAAGTCGGGATGTAGTAATAGCAGGGCACCAGCAGGCCACACAATTATTTTGGCAGCTTTTGACAGAAGAATTGGAACCCTTTGTTTCTGCGCTGGTAGTCAAGGAGGCTTCTCGTGGGGACTTGGCTATGGCACAAAAGAGGCTGGATGTCATTGCTTCATTTGCTGTACTCGCCACAACTCCTGAGGCAGAACAGCTAGCGCAAGCAATTATTGAATCTAAAGGTGTTTCCAAGGAATAC
>JBLRXB010000096.1:0-8301 GCA_047920915.1 Kiritimatiellia bacterium | reverse complement strand
GGCATTACATGCGCGCTTCACGGACGCGGACGAGACGGAGCTCATCCCTCCAGTGATTTTTTGTATGCGGTAGAAAAATCGGGCAAAACGGTGAAGTTACAGGGTAGCCCCGGCCCCGTTTCGTGAACGGCGGTACTTTAGCGGTGTGGTGCCGAAGGCGTCCTTGAACATCCGATGCAGGTAGGAGGTCGAGCCGAATCCTAGCAATGGCGCCAGATCGGCAATCGGGATGTCGGTGGCAACGAGCAATCGGCGCAGTTCCTGAAGGCGCCTGCGCTGGATTTCCGTGCTTATGCCGTGCGCGAGTTCTGCCTGGAAACGGCGTTCAAGCTGACGGCTCGACATGTTGACATGCCGGGCCACATCCTCGACGGATGGATTTGCATGCAGATTGCTCCACATAAAACGCAACGCGGCGGCCACATCACGGTCCCGTGTAGCCAGCACATTGGTGCTCTCGCGCTCTGTGATCCCCGGCGGTTGAATCCAGAGAGGGCTTACTGAATGTTTTTTCCCCTGCATCCGTTCGGCCAGCAATTTACATGCGGCCCGTGATCGTCGTTCCTCATCCCGGTCAATCGTCGTGATTGTCGGAATCGAACATTCGCAGAGACTCGGGTCGCAGGCCGCGCCCACAACCGCCACATCATCTGGCACAGTAAACCCCGCCTGCAGAGCCCAGCCGCAATAACTGGTCGCGAACCAACCGCTCAGCGCCAGCAGGCCGATGGGTTTGGGAACTGTGTTCAACCACTCGCTGAACGCCTGTTGTTTTTCCTGTAGCCGGTGCCGACGCTCCGTTTTTGTCGAGGGTTGTTTCATGCGAAACAGATGACAGGTCATGCCTAACGTCTTGGCCCGATCGCGAAAACTCTCGAAAAGGATCTGTCCATTACTCCAGGGGTCCATACCGAAGAATCCAACGTCGCGAAAGCCGCGTTCAAAAAAATGCTCGGCAGCCAGTCGCCCTTCCGCCGCCATGTCGAACAAGGCTGCTGGAATGACCCCATCATCGGGCCCTGCCATTTGTCCTAGTCTCACCACGGGGGTGCCCTGATGGTGCAGCGACCAGATATCCTCCGTAAGCGGGGTTGCGCTCACGACGCCCTGCACCCTGATTCCGGGTGCCAAAAAATAACCACTTTGCCACAGGTTCAGGAGGCGCCAGCCGCGAGCACTGGCCTCGGCACGAAGCCAGGGATCCATCTGGGTAGCGAGTCCAATAATTGGACGCTGGTCCTGTTGTTGATGCAAGTTGATGGCTTTCCTATCCGTCATAGCCCGAAACTCCTATGGTATAGTCATCAACAAATCGAGTGGTATGGCAATGTAGATTGCCGCGCATCCTACGGCCACCGGTCAAGCTAGCATAAGGGGGAATGATCATAATTGTTTCCACCATCCTTTTATAGAAATGGGTTGTGTAATGCGAGTCGGTATAGAGCGCGTTGTTCGTCCATATCAAATGTAAAGTAAACGTAGTTGCATGAAGGGTCAATAATGGGGTGGGTACCTTGCGATGGGCTGCGGCTCTGGATACGACCATAGGTTGTGCTTGGAGGGCCCCATGATACCCTGCGTCTGCCAGTAGGGCTCCCCTACAAAACAATGCCACGGCAACATCACCCACTGACAGCATGCGCGTTCATATTACGGTATTTCCGTGAAAAACACGAGTAATATAGTCTTGATTGTATGGCGGGAGATTCTTAGTGTACTGAATGTATATACCTCATGCGGTTGCATGAAGTGTGCGTTGGTAGAATAGCAGCAGGAGGTGGTCATGGAATGGAAACCAAAAGGGGGAGGGTGGAATCCTTATCTGGCGGGAGCATTGGTCGGGTTGCTGGCAATCGCCTCGGCCTGGGCAACAACGGCCGTCAGCGAGTCCGGGCGCACCAGTTTCCTGGGGGCATCAACGACGTTTGTGCGTACCGCCGGCTACGTACACCGTGTTATCGCGCCGGGTCGCGTTGCTGAAAACCCTTATTACGATAAGGTAAAGCCGCGTGTGGATTGGCAATTCATGGTGGTGATCGGTATCTTTCTCGGTGCGCTGATTGCATCGCTGACTGATCGGAGTTTCCAGCTTGAAGCGACGCCGCCCGTATGGCGGGAACGCTTTGGTGCGTCCACGGGCGTAAGAGCCGTGGGTGCTGTTCTCGGAGGAATCGTTGCAATGATCGGGGCGCGATTGGCGGATGGCTGCCCCAGTGGTCATGGACTTAGCGGTCTCATGCAACTTTCGGTGAGTGGTTTTGTCGCCCTGGCCTGTTTCTTCGGTAGTGGCGTGGTCGTGGCACAACTGGTTTTCAAAGGAGGCAAGAAGCATGAATAGTCATATCCTTGGTTTGATCACTGGTATCATTTTTGGCTTCTTATTACAGAAAGGACGCGTTCTGCGTTACGAGAAGCAAGTCGGCGCCATGTTGTTGAAAGACATGACGATCCTGAAGTTCATGCTTTCGGCTATTCTCGTTGGCACCGTCGGGCTGCACCTCTTGCAGGCGTTTGGTGTGATTGCTTTCAGTCACAAGCCGATGAACATGGGGGCTGTGATCGTGGGCGGCATCTTGTTCGGGATAGGCTGGGCCATCATGGGGTATTGTCCGGGAACATCGCTTGGAGCATTGGGCGAAGGACGCTGGCATGCCATTTTTGCCATCATCGGGATGATTCTTGGGGCAGCCTTGTTCGCTGAGCTGTACCCTTGGCTGGAGAGATCCGTAATGGCCTGGAAGGATTTCGGCAAGATAGGCTTGCCTGAGGTGCTGGGTCTGAACCACTGGATTGTAGTGGTGCTTTTCTGGGTAATTGTTCTAGGGGTATTTGTGTTTTTCGAAAAGAAGAAACTCTAGTCCTGTCGTTATTGCAAATCTCGTGCCCGGCCCCAAGCCGGGCTTTTTTTATTCCTCTTGTATTCTTTCACTATTCTGCTTGTAGCAGCTCGAGCAGTTGGCGTCCCATGGCTTTGCCGATATCGAGGAAGGTTTCGGCGTTGTGGCGATACATGTCCGCGCGTCCGCCCGGTGAGACTTCGGCGGGGCGGACAAATGGACGGGTATCGATGGTGGCGACGTGCGGAACGGCTTCACTGATGGCGAGCTGGGCATCGCGGACCGTTGCGGCATGCCGACTATCCCATCCGATGGCCGTTACAACCACCGGCAGGGTGGGGGCGTTCAGATCGCGACGCAGATCGTTGATGAAATTGGGCAGATGCGTTGCGTACTCTGCTGCGGTTCGCGGCGCAGACGCATCGGCAATGCCTTGAAACCAGATGAGGCCGGCGAGCTCGACGGGGCGTCCGTCGTAATCCGGATAATAGCGTTCCATATCATCGAGCGATTTCCGGATGCTGTTCAGGAGTTCCATGTATTCCTGGCCGCTGAATGAATAGGCACTGGTGTCGAGCCATCGATCAATCATGCGGAGGCCCGTACCGGTATGCTCGGCATTGCCGGGATTCGTGTAGATTTCGGTACAGCCTTCAAAATGTTTGGACACGGCCGCCTGATAGCTGCCGGTGATCGAGTCGCCGATCAGCAGGATCCGAGGCAATGGTTTGCTGGGATTCTCAAGATCCGCCAGCGCGGCCTCTATGGCTTCGATGGCTTTGGATGCCAGATTGCCTGTGCTGTGGACATCCGGTCTTTTGGGGTAGCCTTGGCGAATGGATTCCGAATAGAGATCGTTGATGCGTACGCCGTTTGCTTCCATGATTTTAGCCGCAACGGCATTGTAGCGGCCCGGATCTTCGGGTTTGCGGCCGGGGGTATCGGGATGGGTTGGGCATCGAAGAGGATGAAATCGTCGCGGGAGGCCCAGGAACCATCGCGATTGCGCAGAAAGGCATACGCTGGATTATTGCGAACAACGGTTTCAAGAGCGCCGGGCTTGTCGATCATCGGGACGGTAAAAGCATGTCCCGGCTGTTTGAGGAATGTGGTACGAAATGCATGGCGCGTACCAGTGGAGAGAGCTATGGGCGTGATCCGGGCTTCTTGCATACCCGGTTCGAAGCGATAGGATTCCTTGCCATTCACTTCGGTGATGTTATAAGCCGAGTCCCCCTCGCCAGCACGAAATTCGTAATGGCCATTGTAAGGCACTTCCACCCATCCACGCACAACGGTGGTCTGTGGTTTGTAATTGGTCTGATACTTGTGCTTTTGCATTCGATATGAAAGACTGGAATCCAATGATATGTATTTCGAGTTAGCGGGAGGGAAACGTATGCGTTTGCGGATCAAGTTGGTTTTGGTTTTTTGCGCCGGTTGGTTGATTTCGGGTGGTGTTGGAATTGCGGGGGAAACGTATGTCGGGCCGCCGGGCGGATTGCAGGTCTATCTGTTGATCGGCCAGTCGAATATGGCCGGGCGGGCTCCAATTGAGGAGGGGGACAAAGATGTCATGCCTCGCTGCTATTTACTGGATGGAGAGGGAATATGGGTTCCGGCGGCAAATCCGCTGAACATCCATTCCTCGATCCGCAAGGGCGCAGGCATGCAACGCCTGGGGCCGGGGTACAGCTTTGCGCAGCAGATGCTCGCAGCGGAACCGGGGATGTCCATTGGTCTCGTTGTAAACGCCAAGGGCGGGACCAAGATCGATCAATGGGGTAAGGGCACGGCATTCTACGACGAGGCTGTGCGACGGGCGAAGCAAGCGCAAGAGACCGGAGCGCTGGCGGGGATTTTGTGGCATCAGGGGGAAAGTGACAATGCAAATCCGTCTGGCTATGCCGAGAAGCTGACCCAGTTAATTGCTGATTTGCGTGCCGATCTCGGGATTCCGACCTTGCCCTTCGTGGCCGGCGAAGTGCGGCAGCAGTTGACTGCGATCAATGCGGAGATTGCCAAGCTTCCGCAATTGTCCTTACATACGGCGGTTGCTTCCTCCGAAGGACTTACCACTTTCGACGGCACGCATTTTGACAATGCCAGTGCAAAGGTTCTGGGAGCGCGGTACGCCGAAGCAATCTTAAAACTGCAAGCAAGGTAGGTTCTAGCAGGCAGCAACCGGAGAATGCTGATGATTGCAAAAAGGAGCGTATGAAACCGAACATCTTGTATATTCACTCGCATGATACCGGGCGGTATATTCAACCCTACGGGCACGCTGTGCCGACGCCTGCTTTGCAGCGGCTGGCGGAAGAGGGCGTTCTCTTCCGGCAGAACTTCTGTGTGCAGCCGACCTGCAGCCCGAGTCGGGCGGCCCTGTTGACGGGCTGCTACCCGCATGAGAACGGTATGACCGGTCTCGCGCATCGCGGGTTCGCGCTGCATGACTATGGCCAGCATGTGTTGCATACGCTGCGCAAGGCGGGGTATGTTTCCGCTTTGGCCGGTGTGCAGCATATTGCCACGCCGACGGAAGATAAAGCCCCTTGGCAGGTGATTGGTTATGATCAATGGCTGGGGAACGCGGGGCGCGATGGCGCGGTCGCTTTTCTGGAACAAGCCCCTGATGAACCCTTTTTCCTGGCGGTTGGATTTAACGAAACGCATCGTGGTTTCCCACCGCTTGAGGATTCGCCGGATGATCCGCGCTACTGTCTGCCACCGGCGCCGTTGCCCGACACACCCGAGACGCGGGCGGACATGACACGCTACAAAGCATCGGCACGTATTCTGGATCAGCAGATTGGCGATGTGCTGGATGCGCTGGCGCGCAGCGGGAAGGCGGACAACACACTGGTGATTTGTACGACGGATCACGGGATCCCGTTCCCGCATATGAAATGTAACCTGACCGATCATGGAATTGGGGTGATGCTGATTATGCATGGGCCTGGTGGGTTTACAGGCGGCAAGGCGGTGGATGCAATGACGAGTCATCTGGATATTTTCCCGACGATCTGTGAGGTGGCTGGCATTGACAAGCCTGATTGGCTGCGGGGTAAATCCTTGTTGGCGCTGGTTGCTGATGAACCGCAAGCACTGCATGAGGAACTATTCTTTGAAGTGAATTTTCATGCGGCCTATGAGCCACTGCGGGCGGTGCGCACTACGCGGTGGAAATATGTCAAACGGTTCGATGGACGGGAAACGCCTGTGTTGGCGAATTGCGATGGTGGGGAAAGTAAAACCTTGCGCGTGGAGCAGGGGTGGAAAGAACGCAACATTGACGAGGAAATGCTGTTTGACTTGTTGTTTGATCCGAATGAGGCCAATAATCTGGTTGGTCATTCAGGGTATGCAACGATATTGACAGACATGCGCGCGCGTCTGGAACGCTGGATGCATGAGACGCACGACCCATTGCTGTCAGGTGTAGTGCCTGCACCAGTGGGAGCCAGACTCAATGATCCCGATGATCTCTCGCCGAGTCAGCGGAAAGGGTAGCTCGAGTTGCTGGGGGCGCACTTCAGGGAAAATATTGTGGAGGGCGGTGCCTTTGTGCCGCAGGTGCTTATGAAAAATCGTTTTTATGAGATATTGGTGGATCAGCAAACGGGGACATGGTCCGTTCGGGATCGGCAAACGGGTTCCTGGTGCTTCAGGGATGGTACATTCCGTGTGGATAAATATCCGGGGCCCATCTGGAAAGAACCTGAAACCACGATTACGCGGGAGACGCGTTCGTTTCGGTCAAGTCTGGGGAAAGGCAAGGAGCTTGCACTTACCTTTGTTCCTGCCGAGGGGTATGATCCGACACGTATATTGTTGATTCGCTTGTATGATCGCCGGCCGATTATCGAAATCGGGTGGGGTGTTGCCAATCGAATGGATTATCCCATTCGTATCAGCAAGGTGGATGCCATCTATCGTGGTGAACTGTTTGTCGATCAGCAGGTCTCGCAGCCACAAGTCCTGCGCAGCGGGGCTGGTGCGGAGCCCAATAGGGTGGAAAAGGATTGGCAGGTTGAAGCCTATAATGGGGCCATGCTGACGTATCTGGATGGGGGGGGGCGGCGGACACTTGTTGCTGGTGGCTTGGCCTATGGCGAGTTTACCCGCGTCGTGGAGCTGCGGGATGGCGAACGTGGGGCTGGTAAACACGTCCGTAATGCGGGGCTGCGCAATCTCAATCTTTCCTTTATCGATCCGCAGGGTCGGATCGTGCAGCCCGGCAAAACGTACATGTCGCCCGATACCGCCTATCTGGACTTTGTGACCAGCGATCCGTTCGAGGCACTGGAAGCCTACGGGCAAGCCCTGCGCACCGCCAATGACGCCAAACCGAACGTGTATAACTTCCCGACACTTTGCGGATGGATGGTGTCTACCAAACATCTGGGCGAAGCCAAGCCAATCAACAATTCAGCGGGATTGGTAGAGCAGTTGCAGCTCGCGCGCGATCGCGGGTTGATGAAATATACGCCGTTGGCTGTGCGGCTGGAACCCGATACGTATTGTTACGCCAATTGCGGGGATACGCAGCAAGGGTGGTGGGATGATGAGCACTGGCGGATGTACGGGCCTGGTGATGGCCATGCGCCTTATGCCACACTGGGATCGCTGCGCAAGCCCTACGATACGTTTGCCACGTTCTGCAAAGCGGTGAAGACGCTGGGGGGTATCCCGTTTACGTACTTCCAAAGCAGTATGCCGTCGAATGATTTTGCCGTAAAACATCCCGACTGGATGCTGAACGGGGATATCAGTCGCCTGCATTATACGCATCCGCATCAGAAGCCGTTGGTTCGCTACGACTATACGCACCCGGGATTCCGGAAGCATTGCCTCGCTGTCTGGCGACGTTTGCGCAAGGCGGGCCTGCAGGGTGTTAAGTTCGATTATCCGGAGTCTGCCTGGGCCAGCGGTGGTGGCTTTGCGGATGCGCAATTCACAACCACCTCCGCCTATCGGGAAATGTACCGGCTCTGTCGCGAGGGGCTTGGTCCGGAGGCCTATATCCATGAGCGCAATCTCGGTGGCCCCGCACATGAGCACGCTCCGCGCTTGGATGCAACGGCCGGGATTGTGGATATCCAGCGTGTTTGGGGAGATGCCAGTCATTTCGAGCCGGAGATGGCATCGCGCATGGGGTTGCGCTGGTACAAGGCGCGCAGCGTGTTTTTGTATTACCCCGATGGCAAATCGTTCTACCTGAATGGGACCGCGATTGCGACCTATAAACGGCGTGCCTTTTTGACCATTATGGGCTTTATTTCCGGACGGCTGGAAATTGGCACTTCGATTGGGTCGATGACCGATGCGATGTTCCATGATGTCACGCGGTTGTTCCCGATACTAAGCGGGACGCAGTCGCCGCGCCCGGTTGATATGCTGACTGGTGGCGCCCATCCATCCGTGTATGTGTACCGTGTGACGGATGCGTGGTCGCAAGTGATGC
>JBLRXB010000095.1:0-8314 GCA_047920915.1 Kiritimatiellia bacterium | reverse complement strand
GTCATGCAACAGGCAGTTCAAACACCGCAGCGGAGCACGCACCTGCTCGTGATACGACTGCTCGATGTATTGCTCTACCGTAATACTGATCTTTTCAATTACCTGCATCCGCAAAATCTAGCACCAAGCAAAGAAAAGAAAGAAGCAAAGAAAAGAACCCCCCGCCTGCGGCGGGCAAGGAACCGGTGCACAATTACCGAAGGGGGTTTATCGCTTTCGCTGTCCACCGTCACAAGGCAGTTCCCAAAAACCAACGCCACATTAACTGCCGGAATCCCGAGACCCCTCCATCAGTTAATCTGACAATAAACACACCAATCCCCATCAAATAAAACGCCCGCCTACACAAGGGATGGTCGGGCCAGGCTGGAGCCTGGCGTTCCCAGGGGGTGGGATGCCCGTCTTCGCTCTTTGAGCTACGCCGGGCGCGGCGGAGGGCTGATCTTCTTGACATTTTCATGACATTCTCGGGGGGATCATTTTACATTATGTTTCTGGCGCTAAATAGCCTGTGTCGAGTAAGATAGAGTCGAGATGTAGATACCGAATCCGGTGGCAGGCAATTTTATGGATACCAAAGCATAATAGGGGCAAGTATGAAAGTATGGTCAGATTACAGACGGCAGGCCTCGGCTTCGCTTTCAGCTACGCCGGGCACGGCTGAAGCCCCGGCGCTGGGCATCCTTTTACCCTCTCGCGTTGACCCACCTTGTCCCCCGTAGCTTTAGCGAAGGCGGATGCGTGGTCATCGCCCCCCGCCCCCTGGGAACGCCAGGCTCCAGCCTGGCCCGCCCGTAGAAAGCGCATCGCCAGCCCATAGAAAGCCCTCCGGCCCACAATGGCCACCCCATGCCCACCCAACGACCCCACCGCACACAGTGCGGTCTCTACAGCCACTCCCCAGTTTCAAATCTCCAACGCTACAAATCCCGCACGCAGCGAAACCCCATATTGCCCGTGGAGGAATCCGGCGTATTCCCGCTGCGCGCGGCCACCCGATACCGGTTGCAATACGAATCATGGCACAAGTACGATCCCCCTCGCATCACGCGACGATCGCCCTCCGGCGGACCAATCGGATTGAGCCGCGGCCCCTTGATGTGAAAATCCGGACTCCAACGATCAAATACCCATTCCCACACATTTCCCGCCATGTGATACAACCCATAGCCATTCGGTGCATAGTGCTTGGCGGGCGCGGTCCCCACGTAGCCATCCTCGGCCGTATTGTGAACAGGAAATTCTCCCTGCCAGATGTTGCACATATGCTTCCCGCCAGGCATAAACGTATTGCCCCAGACATAGCGCTTCTGCACAAGGCCACCCCGCGCGGCATACTCAAACTCGGCTTCCGTCGGCAAACGCTTGCCGGCCCAATCACAATAAGCCATCGCATCACGCCACGAAATGTGCACAACGGGATGCTCCATCCGATCCGTACCAATCGCCGAATCCGGCCCTTCCGGATGCTGCCAATCCGCACCCTCTACATGAAACCACCATTCCAGACCGGCCAATTGACGCCCCAGCATGAGCAATTCCGCCCGCAAACGCGGCTCCACAAACACATGAAAAACATACGAATAACCAAATTTTTCGGCATCGGTGCGATAGCCCGTCGCAGCAACAAATTGCGCAAACGCGGCATTCGTAACCGCATGAATATCCATGTAAAAACCGCGGATCGTAACCTTGCGTACGGGCCCCTCCCCATCGTCGGCAAACCCAATCTTGTCAGCGGTCCCCATCAGAAAAGGCCCGCCCCGCAAACGCACCATGTTTTCACACGAACCCTTCGTCGTGCGCACAAACCCGGGCTCCTCAACATCGTCACATTCACACCGCTTCTCGCCCGGCATGCAACAAGCTTTCTGCTCCCCCATACAAACCATCCCACAGTTTTTGTTTTTACAATGCGCAAAAACACACCATAGCAAACCGCCCCCTCCATGTCACGCCCGTAGCGTCTGCGCCAGCACCGAAGCATCACCGCAGGCACTAGGGGTCAATCCGGTCATCCCCGGCATCATCTTGGCCGCCCAAGTGCCCCCCACAATCATCCTGTCTCCCGTTGTGGTCTGTAGTCTCCCCTTCGCGTCCTTAGCGTCTTCGCGGCGCAAAAAAGATTCACCGCCCGCTTCGCTTAAGACGCAAAGATCGCTAAGTCCCCTGCCCCCGTCTTCCTCTTGTCGTCGCACACAACACTTGCTACAATCCAATCATGAGTACGCCGCTATATCGCTTACGTATTATTGCGGGGCCAGAATCCGGACGGACGTTCTCCGTGGGAGAAAATGGTGCCCTGATCGGCAGATCCGAAAATTGCGATGTCGTAATCATCGACGCCTCACTATCCCGGCATCATTGCCGGATGTTCCTGCGCGACGGCCTGCTCTGGATCGCCGACCTCAAAAGCGCGAACAGCACGCTGGTCGATGACGTACCAGTGCAGGAAGCACCCCTCTGGAAAGACCGGCGCATCCTCATTGGTGATACCGTAATTCTCGTTGAGTCCGATTCCGGCATCAAACACCCTCAGACTGCGACAACGCCGCCTACATCCGCCCGCAACCCGCTCCTTCTCAGTGCCGCCGCCGCACTGGTGTTTGTCGCAAGTACCGGCCTCTTCTTGTGGCGACACGCCACAACACCCACAGCTCCCCTTGGCACCACAGCAGAAACAACGGCCGCACCAAGCATCACGCACACCTTCCTCGCACTCGACTACTATCGAATAGAGGCCGACGACGAAAATATTCGCACGCTGCATCTGCAACTTCTGCCGCCTGATATGGCCACCATCCGCGTGGAAGATCTGGCGGCCAAACGCGAAATGCGGCAAACGGTCAGTATGCCCCGCTACCAAGCCGACCTGCTCGCACAACGCTTCACCGAATCCGGATTCTTCTCCTTCACAAGCTGCCCCGATCTTGAGACCGCGGCATCCGAAATCCGTATCAGCGCATATGTCAACGATCGCCATCATACCGCCCGCAACACCCTCAATGGCGGGTCCGCCAGTTTCCGGAACCTCGTGCATCAAATCGAGGAAGCCGCCAATCTCCTGTTCGGCGACTGGGTCCGCGATTTCTCCGACAATAACCTGCTGCAAATCGCCAACCAGAAATATACGCATGCCAGCGCGGTCGCAGATGTGTTGCAACGCGATCGCCACAACCATTTATACCAAGCCATCCAGGATCTCGAATATGCGGCCTGGCTCTTGCATCCCATTCAGCCGGAACCCTCACTCGCCAACAGAATTAACCAGCTTGCAAGCAGCTATCGCCAGTCACTCGATGACCATATCCGCGACATCTTTTCCGAGGCCGATCGCGCCGCCCGCCAAAGCGATACCAGCACCGAAAAGGAAGTCCTGCAGCTCATACTGGCACGCTTGCCCGACGAGAGCGACCTCCGCTACCGCACGGCCGCCCGTCGTCTCGCCACGCTCGCACAGGAAGGAGAACCCCACGATGCACCCTGACCCCAGAACGGTCTCCCCGTATATCTATGCCCTCGGCCTCTTTACGCTGCTCGGTCTCCCCGCAATCGCCGCCGTACAAATCGAAACCGATCCACCCAGCGCACATATCCGCGTCAACACAACGCGCGCCGGCATCTCCCCCGCCCGCGTCATCCTGCAGCCGGGCACGTATCTCGTGACCGCCACACTCAACGGATACTATACGGCATTTGCCCATCTGACCACGACCGATGAGCCACAATCTGGAACAAGGCACCACTGCCATGCCCGATCTGCAGCTACAGCGCGAATCAGCAGACATCACGCTCGAATGGAAACGGGAAGTCTCGAACCAGGAAAATATCGTGCAACATTTCGACCTCGATCGATACCGACACCAACCTCGATGACCACAGACTGAAGACTGAAGACCACCAGGTCCGCCGTAGCTCGGAGAGAGAAGGAGCTAGACGGAAGACCCAGCGGGCGACCGGCATCCGTGTGCACACGCCCCCCGTCAATCCGGTCAACATGGTCAATAAGGTCACCCCCGAATGGCACGCACGGAAAGGTCAATCTTATGCCCCAAAAGCTTACGTAAGGCCATCCCCCTCTGCCCTCAGGCCCCCCTACCCGCGCGGCACTGCCAGCCGGCCATTGAAAAATTCAATGATATGCCCGCGTTCGGTCAGCCAGCTAATCGGCTGCAGCAACTCTTTTACGCGCGGATCATCCTCCGCCACCTCGCCCAGCAAATCATGAATCATCTCCGCGCGCGTACAACCAGGGTGTTCTGCCAGATAGCGCAAGGCATCCCGGATCACAGGAATCGCCAGCTCCGGATCCAACGCATGCGGCTTCACGGCCGTAACAAAATGCATACCCTTGCCGCCACCGGCCTTGAAAACATGCAAGTCCCGGCTGCGCAAGGCGGCCCGCAAAGCCAAGGCCACCTGAATGGGAAATTGCAACTCGTGCTGCCAGGCGCGATGCAATACCCGGCGAATGACCGCATCCTGAACCGCATGCGCCTCCGCTTCCTGCAATACCACCCGCCGCAGCGACTTGATGTTCTTGGCCACTACCTCATCCGCCATGAACTGCTGCACATCCTTCAGCGCAAGCACCTCACCCGGCTCTTCTGTGTCAGACGACTTGCGACGGTAGATCGTCCGCGTCGTGCAAGATTCCTTCCAACGCTCCACATCGGCAGCCTCATGCGAAACACGAATCTTGCTGCGATATTGCTCCAGGCTCATGTGCGCATACTGCTGCTCATGCACTGATTTAACCGCCTCGGCATAGCTATGATGATTCGGAGGCCCCAGTAACTTGCCACTCAATCCGCAAATGGCCACACACACAAACACCCCCGCAGGCGGAGGCACCGTCTCGGTTTCCTCCACAAAATAATCAGCCACGTGGTCCTGTGCAATATGCGCCGCAATGGCATCGCGATCCAGTGCCACCGTCCGGCAAATCTGACACTGATACAGCGCCCTGCCTTCCTCCGATTGCGTAATGTCCAAACGCACAAAACACATTCCCTCGCGCGACAACAAGAAGGCCGCCAAATCCAGTAAAGGATACGCCTTGTGCGTGGATGCCACCCGCTTACGCAACGCAAAAACCGCCTGGCGCTCGGGCAGGAATTGGGCATGTAAAAAAGTTGGCAACGGCTCGCGAGCATATTCCCGACTTGGCGGACGCGAGTCGTGCCGACTCGGACGATCCTCCGGCCTGCTGCCAGACGGCCCGCTCACCTCTTCTCGACGCCGCGCCGGCGGTGCCATATCACGCTCCGCACCATCCGTGCGACGATCGCGCTTCGGACGCCGTCCCTCATCCCCGCCGCCGCGCTTGCCATACGAACGCCGATCACCGCCACCGTCACGCGCGCCACGCCTGCCACGCCCATCCGAACGATCAGCATCATGATCACGAAAACGCGCTGCATGCACGGCATCCGGAGGACGTCGCGCCCACTGCGGCACAAAATTCAAATCCAGAAAATCATCCGAGCCCGACTGCTTTGCGGTACGATCTTTTTCCTCTACAAATTCATTAGCCATACACTTACTTCTCTCCCGAACCGCATCAACACATACCGCCTGGGGCATTTGCATAGGCAATATCCCGATCAACAAAATTGCCCGATCGCTTTTTTACAATTTCTGGAGGCATGCAATCCCTTGCTGCCGCTACGCTTTTAAGCACCCAAAAGCATATTGCAATCCACCAACCGCTGCAATCAAATACGGGCTGGCGTCTCGATTCCCAGCAAACCAAGCCCCTTTTGCAAAACCCCGGCCGTGATCGCACATAACCGCACACGACTTTCGCAAATTCCGGGATCAGCCTTCAGGCAAGGTACATTCTGGTAAAAGCTGCTATAGGCCTGCGATAAGGCATACAGATAATCCGCAATCAAACTGGGACGATACATCGCCGCCGCACGCACCACGGCATCCGGGAAACGCACCAGTTGCAGCATCAAGGCCCGTTCACGTGGATCTGTCAATTGCAACGGCGTATCGACAGCAACCGCCTGCCCCGCACGCACCGCATATTTATCGAGCAAACTCATGATCCGCGCAAATGCATATTGCAAGTACGGTCCCGAATTGCCATCCAGGGCCAAAGCCTTGTCCCACGTAAACGTAATCAGCGTCTGTGGATTCTGGCTCAAGTCCGCATACTTCACAGCACCAATCCCCACCGCACGCGCCACCGCACGACGCTCCGCCTCCGGCATATCCGGACTCGCCTCCGAAACCAACGTATAGGCCCGCCGCTCAGCCTCATCCAGCAAGGCCTCCAGCTTGATCACATTGCCCTGCCGCGTCGAAAACGTTGCATCCGGCAAACGCATCAATCCGAACCACACATGCTCCAAACGCGATTGACAGCCCAGCTTGCGCGCAATCGTGAAAAATTGCTTGAAATGCAATTGCTGGCGCTCATCCGTCACATAAATAATCCGGTCAGGCGCAAACTCTGCCTCGCGCGACAATACCGTCGCCAGATCCGTCGTCGCATAGTTAAAGCCACCATCGCGTTTGCGCACGATACATACCGGCAACCCCTCCGCTTCCAGGAATACCACCAGTGCGCCTTCACTCTCCTCGGCCAACCCCGCCTCTTCCAGCCGTCCAATTACGCCGGCAAGACGGTCATGATAAAAACTCTCGCCGCGTACCAGATCAAAATGTACATCCAAACGCTTGTACACCCGCTCGAACTCGGCCAGGCTCAATGCGATAAACTGCTGCCACAATGTGCGATTCTCAACATCCCCCTGCTGCAGCTTGACCAACTCCGCGCGGCAGGCATCCATCCAGCTCGCGTCATTGCGCGCCCGCTCGTAGCTGGCCACATAAATCCGTTCCAACTCCTCAACCGGTGCCGCTTCCAACTGCTGCCGATCCAGAAAATGCCGGTACCCCATAATCAGGATCCCGAATTGCGTGCCCCAGTCACCAATGTGATTATCCGCCACCACACGATACCCCAGACTGCGATACAGCCGGTCAATCGCATTCCCGATAATCGTCGAGCGTATGTGTCCGATATGCATGGGCTTGGCCACATTCGGACTCGAATAATCCAGCACTACCGTCTTGTCCGTACCCACCTGCGGAATACCAGCAAGTGGATCGTTCCCCTGGCCCGCCACCTGCGCAAGCAACCAGCCATCATCCAGCGTGATATTGATAAAGCCCGGCCCGGCAACCTCCAACCGCGCAATCCCCGCCGGTAGCGGACCGGCGGCAACAACCGCTTCCGACAAAGCGCGCGGTGCCTGACCCAGCTTCTTGGCAAGACCCATCGCAGCATTACATTGATAATCACCAAACTGCGGATTCGTCGCCTCCACCACGCTGACCCCATCAGGCATATCTCCCAATACAGCCGCAAAACGCTGCTGCAGTGCCAACGATAAACGATCCGACACCGTCAAAGTATTTTCGAATTGTGTTTCCATAATCAGCAACCTATACCCCAACCACGCCAGCAGCGCAACATTTCCAGCTTACAGACGTCAGAATTCTAAACCCAAAACCCGCAAACTATTCGCATACACCACTTCCGCCAGTGCCTCCGGCTCCTCGCCCCGGCACAAGGCGATGCGCCTGATCGTGTCCGACAAGATCCCGCCATCATAAGCGGTATCCACCGCACATCCTCCGGCATCACTCTCCACCAGCAAGAAACGTGCATCCAGCTTGGATACCAGCTCTGCGAGGCGCGGGCGATCCTCGCGCCAGCGCAACGAAAGATAAACCCCGCGATCCATCAGCGCGCGCGCCACTTCGACCCTACCATAAAAATCATGCACCATCACACGTGCATCGGCACATCCCGCCTCATCCAGACTTCGCAGCAACGCGCCCCAGGCATGCACACAATGAATCGAAATCCAACGCCCCAGCGACACGCCCAACTGCAACTGGGCCGTAAAATACCATCGTTGCTGCACCCGGTTCGGATGCGCTTTCGTGAAATGCAAACCAATCTCACCCACGCCAGCCGATGTATCGGCACGCAAACGCTGTTCCAAAACCGACAGCGCATCCTCGCCGCATGCATCCACAAACCACGGGTGGATGCCATATCCGGGCAATGCCCCGACATGCTGGCGCGACCAAGCCGCCACAACCTCCCAATCCGCAGGCTGCGTTCCGCAACATACCAACTGCGCCGGCCAGCACCTCCCCGGCTGCGACAAACGATGCGCGTGACTATGCATATCAACAAAAGACATCATGCGCCCCTTCTATCATAATCAACCCCCCCCCGCAATCCCGCCAACACAGCAAGGCAACCCGGCACCCAGTGTCAACAAGG